>CAMCMW010000245.1 GCA_945876155.1 uncultured Ruminococcus sp.
GACGAAGTTATGAGAACCTGCCGTACTGCCTTTGAGGGTGGATATACCAATGTAAAGCTTTATTTTATGATGGGACTCCCCACTGAAACTGACGAGGACATTGAGGGAATAACCCAGCTTGCACAGAAAGTCGTTGACCTATATTACAGCATACCCGAAAGACCAAAGGGCAGGGGAGTTCAGGTTTCAATCAGTACAGCAACATTTGTCCCAAAGCCGTTTACTCCTTTTGAGTTTGAACCACAGGCAACAAGAGAGGAAATCATGCACAAACAGGAAGTGCTGATGCACTCAATCACCTCTAAAAAGATAAAGGCAAGCTGGCACGACCCGTCTACAAGTATTCTTGAGGCGGTACTTGCAAGGGGTGACAGAAAAGTCGGTGCGGCAATTTACAGCGCATGGAAAAAAGGCTGTAAATTCGACAGCTGGAGCGAACATTTCAATTTTGAGAAGTGGGAACAGGCATTTGAAGAATGCGGATTGAAAATGGAATTTTACGCAAGCCGCAAGAGGGAATATGACGAAGTTATGCCGTGGGAGCATATCGACTACTACGTTTCAAAGGAATTTCTCATAAGAGAAAACAAAAAGGCAAGACTTGCGCAGACAACTGAGCATTGCAGAAATAAATGTTCCGGCTGTGGAGTAAGCAAGGAGATAGGGGGTGCCTGCTTTGGTTAAGGTAAGAGTTGTATTTGAAAAAAAGGGGAGAGCGAAGTATATTTCTCATCTTGACCTTAACAGGTGTATGCAGCGTACCTTTAAGCGCTCCGGACTGCCTGTATGGTACACCGAAGGTTTCAATCCCCACATTTATATAATGTTTGCACTGCCGCTCTCACTGGGATATGAAAGCTCAGTTGAAATAATGGATTTCAACCTCAATGAGGAAGTACCCTTTGACGAGATAACCGACCGTTTAAATGCCGTTATGCCGGAAGGGCTCAGAGCTGTCAGAGCCTTTTCGCCGGTAAACAAGCATACAGCTATTAAAAGTGCGTCATTCCGTATCAGCTTTAAAACGGATGAGCCGGAAAGTTTAAGCCGTAAATTCGATGAATTTATGTCACAGGAGCAGATCAATACAGTCAAGAAGACCAAAAGAGGCGGAGAAAAGCTGATAGACCTAAAACCAGATATAAAGATTCTTGATACAGCGGTGTGTGGCGGACGCTTTGAAGTAAACGCAGTTTTTCCTGCCGGTACTGAAAAGAATCTCAACCCGTCCTTGCTGACCGACCTTTTTGAAGAGTACTGCGGAAACAGTATAAATGGCATCAGCGTTGAAAGAACCGGAATTTTCATGGGAAACATGGAGCAGGAATTTGTATAAGATAAGAAAAGGCAGCTGCAAGATTGATTACAGCTGCCTTTATGTTTTACTTTTCTTTGTAATTAAGAATTTTCTGGATACCTTCTGTGATAGAGAGATATTCTGCGTAAATCTGGTCGAAATACTCTCTTCCGGCGTCCTCAATGTGGTAATAAACTCTCGTTCTTCTCTTACCGATGAGCTCTTTATGATCTGAGATCATGCCTTTTTCAATCAGTCTGTAAAGACTTGGGTACATAGTACCTTCCTTGAGAATGAAAAGACCTTCACTTCTCTTTTCAAACTCCTGAGTCATCTGGTAGCCATACATATCCTCCTGCTTAAGAAGGTGCAGAATGAGAAGTTCTGTCATACCACGCTTTAAGTTTTCCTGGATTTTCATAATATATGCTCTCACCTCTTCCTACATTTTATTAAACCATAATTATTAAATTTTGTCAATACTTTTTTTACAATATTTTTCAAAAAAAGTATATTTATGCTGCGCAGAAAGAGGCATAGCAAGGGCTATTGGAAATTGATTTCAACATCACCAATGCCGTTTATGATGTCCATGTTGTATTTCCCCTCGGTCTGACCGGTCATGGTTTTTCCGTTTATTTCAGCCTCGCCTTTGGGAATGTAAATAGAGTAATCATCAATATTACCGAAAATCTCAGCTCTTATGTCACCTATACCGCATTTTATTCTGCTGTTGCCGCTGATTATGCCGGAAAGTGACATATCTCCGGTGCTGCCGGTAAATTCAGCTTTTTTAGTATTGAAATTGAGAATATTGGTATTTCCGCCTTGTCCTGATATGGAAATATGCTCGCAAGTAAAATTTTCAGCATAGGTATCTCCGGCACTGCCGATTATTTCAATGTAATCAGCATTAAGTGTGCTGAAACTGTTCTGACCGAGACCGCAGTCAATGTAAATATTTTCAGCTGAAAGGTAATTGACGGTCATTGCACCGATTCCGGATTTTATTTGTATATCCTGAAGTGAGATATCCGCCGGAATGGTTATGGTGATTTTGCTGTCTTTTTTAGCAAGAGTTGGTACAGAGGATATTTCATACCACTTATTGATTGAATATTTCAGATTAAGAATATTGTTGTATGTAGAATATTTCAGATAGTCTCTTGAAATATTTTCAGCGGAAAGTTCAATTCCCTCAACATCATTGGAGGCTGTGATTTCAAAATCCGCATAGCCGATATCAATGTTAAGACTTGCAACACCGTCTGTGGGTATAACAGAATCAATATTTGTAAGATTAAGCTGTTTGGTATAAGCCTCTTTTGCACCCATGGAAAATCCGGCTGCCGCAATTGCAATTCCAGCCGCAAGAGTAAGGGACGGAATAAGATACTTTATAATTCTTTTGTTCATCTTGCTCTGACCTCCGTTTTTCCAAGGATTTTATTGAGAAGTCTGATACAGCCTTTGATTATAAGCTTTATCAGATGAAAAACAAGGTTCATAATAGGCGTAAAAAGCAGGAATGCAATGCTTATAAGTGAAATTCCTGTTCCGGCAAGAACAAGTGCTATCGAAACAGTCCGTGCGATATATGCAGCACCCATGCACAACAGTGCAATACCCCCTGTTACGAATGCGATAAGCGCAATTGCTCCGGCTGCAAAGATACCAAGTATAATCCCGAGAATCCCCAGCAGGATACCGCCCCAGACGGGGGAGGTAAGTACTATCAGAAGAATGGCAACTGCGGTCTGGCGGGGGTTGAGTTTCTTTTTCACCGCTTTTACTTCTTTTTTTGTTTTGCTGAGTTCATATGAAATACCATTGTTATCGTTTAAAATGGTATGTGCAAGGCGCTGAGGTGAACCAAGGCTCGAAATAACAGACTGTTCATTTATATCCCCTGCGTCCGTGAACAAATCATCGTAATATCTGACCGCCGCTTCACGCTCCTTTGGAGGAAGAGCAGAAAGACAGTCCCTGAGCTTTGAAAGGTATTCCATTTTGTTCATTGCCCGTTGTCATCTCCTAATTAAGTATAATCATAAGTTTTTGTTATAAATCTTTTATTACACATATTAAAATCATTATTTTACATACTATTATATTATTATACACTATCTAATATGGAAAAGTCAACAATAATTGCTTGAACTTTCAAATTATTCAGAAAATATATTTTTTAAAAACGGGATATTTTTTGTATATAAATCGTTATATTAGTGAAGGCGCCTGAAAGGAAAGGGGTGGTTTAAATGGATAAAGAACTGTTCTTTGAAAAAGTCCACAAGTATAAAGATACCGTTTTTCGTGTTGCTTATTCCTACTGCAAAAACAAAAGCGACGCAGAAGACATTTCACAGGATGTTTTCCTGAAGTATTACACAGCGTTCCCCGGTATCACTGACGAGTCAGAGGAAAAGGCATGGCTTATCAGAGTGACCATAAACAAAAGCAAGGACCTGCTTAAATCTTCGTGGTACTCAAAAAGGTGTGACAGTGATAATTTACAGGAAACCTACACCATAAACGAGGCACAGTCCGAGGTGCTTGACGTGGTGTTAAGCCTGCCGGACAAGTACAAAATCGTGATTCATCT
>CAMCMW010000246.1 GCA_945876155.1 uncultured Ruminococcus sp.
AATACTGTATGAGCAAGGTGGAAGATGAATTCATGGCGAAAGCCCCCACCGATGTTGCGGACCTATGGCGTTTTATTGAAGAGATACCATACTGGACGGCAGAAAAACACGGGAAGAAGTACCGCCTGATGTATCAGGTCTACACCCACCCGAAATACAGAGAATACGGTCAGAAATTCTTTGCGGGCGTTGACAAACGATATACCGAATACGCAAAAGGCTTGGAAGGCAAGCTTGGGATTCCCTATCAAAAGCTGACACCGCTGATTTTCATTCTGATTCGAGCCTGCGTGCATTACGCATTGTTTGAGGACGAGTTTTATCTGAAATCCCAGATAGAAGTGCTGAAAGAAGCCCTTGAACTCTTTATTATGAAGTATAACCCGAAAGTGAAATCGGGTACTGTTACGGAATAAGGTACATTCAAACATCATTATTTTCAGCAGGCATGAGTTTAATGCCCCGAAAAACAGGAAGGAGGTTATTTGATAACCGGTAAAACAGAAAACAAAATGCATAAGATACGAAGCAGAACACAGCACTGCCGAAAGCTGTATGAAGCCCGTCTGCTTTAGTCTTACAATGTGCAGTTTGTTATTGCAGCCGGTATAACAATATTTTAAGCGGTATACACAAGCCTGACGCAGCAGCGTACTTTATTGGCGCCGCTGTTGCAACACTCTGTATACGGCTGAAAAATAAATCAACAAGCCGTACATTCAGTACGGAAGAAAGAAAGGAATGATATAAAATGAGAAAAAAAATATTTTGCCTTATACTCAGCTGTATCATGGCGCTTGGCATAATGCCTGCATCGGCATTTGCGGAGGACACGAAAGTACTTGAAAAGGCATACTTCACTATTACAGAGCCTGTAATTGGTGAAAAGCCCGACACTACTATAAATGTCACATTCAACCCTTCCGACTATACGTATAGTGAAATTTCTGTAAACTGGGTGAGGAGTTCCACATCAAACATCCCATCTTTGGGTGATTGGGAACTGATGGGTGCAGATGATACATTTGAAGCAGGTTATTATTACCAAGTTATATGTAATATTAAAAACAACATTGAAGGAGAGTGGGAGTTCTCCGGTTCTACTGAAATTTATATAAATAATAAGAAAATAGATTTTATTCAATCTATGCCCGAGCGCATAACCGCTGCTAAGGTTTTCGATAATCTTTTTAACGCAGTAACAAAAATCGACATTACAGTTGACCCTCCTGTTATAGGCAATACGCCTGACTATAGTACTAATAATATCACATTCACTCCTTCCGGCTTTACGCCTGAGAGTATCCGTGTATCATGGTGGAAGAACTCCACAACAAACGACCCAGATGTTGGTGAGTGGACACTGATGGATACAGATGAAAAATTTGAAGCAGGTTTTTATTACCAAGTTGCATATAGTATTTATACCAACCCTGACGAAAATATGGAAGCCTCTGATTCTACCAAAATTTATATAAACGGAAATAAAGCAGATTATTTTTTATATAATCGTAATAACATAGCTACTGCTCGGGTTTTCGATAAGCTTGGCGAAGTAACAAACATCGACGTTACAGTTAACCCTCCTGTTGTAGGCGAAACACCTGACTTATCTCCGCAGTTTACATCAACCCCTGCGGACAGTGTTTCAACTCGTTTTGCACCTAATTGGTTCAAATGTGATAAAGAAAGCTACGAAAACGGCGAAAGCAACGAGATAGATTGGCGTATTATGTCTGATGCTGATGAGTTTAAAGAGGGATACTATTACCGTGTTGAGGTGCCGTTTAATACAGTTAACAACAAATATTTCTTCACCGAAAACACAAAGACTACAGTAAACGGCAAGTCTAATGGCTCTCCTACTTTCAAGGATAATGATTTGACAGTTGCCTGTGCAAGCGCCACATTCGGTCCCCTTGCGCCTATACCTGTAACAGACATTCTTGTTACAGTTGACCAACCTTATATAGGCAATACGCCTGACTTTACACCAGCTGAAGATAATGCGTCCATTGATGGCGGCTATGGGTATGAGGAGGACATCATTGAACTGAAAGACGGCAGTCTTAAATGGTACGAATATGATGAAGAAAACGATACGTGGGTTGAAATGGCTGAGAATGACGAGTTCAAGAAGGGGTACTATTACCGCATTGATGCAGAGTTTGAAACAAATACCGGTTATTGCTTCACCACAGACACAAAGGCTAAAGTAAACGGCTATAGGCATAATAGCGACAGACCTGTTTATGGCGAAGACAGTACATGCGCCTATGTAAGCCGTACCTTTGGCCCGCTTAAATACGGAATTACTGAAGTAACAGGCATAGCCGCAACAATCGACACTCCTGTTATAGGCAAAACACCTGACTATGAACCAAGGGTTACCTCAAACCCTGCGGACAGTGTTGAGGTTTATGACGTTAAATGGTATAAAACTGATAATGAGAATCCATCTAATGGGGATATCCTTGGAAATCCCGGTGTAGAATTAGGAAAAGACGAGAAATTTGAAGAGGGTTACTGTTACGTAATTCAGGTTAAATTCCAGACAAAGTATGGATATTGTCTTGATTCGTTGATTGTTCCTACCATAAACGGAATGAATAACACCAACGGCGCATTTGGAGAATTTGAGATATCCACGTATGTTCTATTTGAGCCGGAAAAGCCGGTTAATGTAGATGAGCCTATAACAAGCATAGCCGCAAAGGTTGATGCGCCTGCTATTGGCAACACACCTGACTTTAGCCCTGAAATTACATCTGCGCCTGAGGGCAGTGCCGAACTTTTTAAGGCTATATGGTACAAGATTCCTGAGGATAAATATACAGGCACAGCCGATGACAGCTGGGAATTAATGGCACAGGACGAGACATTTAAAGAGGGCTACTATTATTCCGTTCTTGTAGGCGCTGTTAAAAATGACGGCTTCTGCTTTACAAATGACACAACCGCCACATTAAACGGAAAGCCTCATGTTGAAACCCTTGGCCCTGTTTACTCAGATGAATATGAAGACAGTGTTGCACGTATATACGGTGTATTTGAGCCGCTTCACAGCCAAAGCAGCTCTTCCAGCGGCGGCGGAAACAGCAGCATTTATTATAAGCTGACATTTGACACCAATGGCGGCAGCAGTATTTCCGGTATCACTAAATCAAGCGGAACAAAAATAGACCTTGAAAAGTATGAGCCTGAAAAAGAAGGCTTTGCATTTACAGGCTGGTACAGCGACAGGGAGCTTACCGACAAAATCACAAGCATTAAGCTGTTGAAAAATACCACCGTTTATGCCGGTTGGAAAGCAATCGAAGAAGATCCAGTCACAGATGAGTTCCCGTTTGCGGATGTTGATACAGACGATTGGTTCTTTGAAGATGTGGCATATGTATATGAAAACGGTTTGATGAGCGGTACAAGCGCAGATACATTCTCCCCGGAAACAGCCACCACAAGAGGCATGATCGTTACGATCCTCTACCGTCTGGAGGGCGAACCTGAAATCTCGGGCAGCTGCGCCTTTGATGATGTGAAATCTGGCTGGTACTACGAAAATGCCATTGCGTGGGCTGCAGCAAACGGCATAGTCAGCGGCTATGACAATGGCCTGTTCGGACCGGATGACGCAATCACCCGTGAGCAGCTTGCCACAATTCTGTATCGATACGCCCAGTATAAAGGATTGGACGTCAGCGTGGGCGGGGACACCAATATCCTCAGCTACAACGACGCACTGGATATCTCCGAATATGCAGTTCCTGCTATGCAGTGGCTCTGCGGCGAGGGTATCATGAGCGGCAGTGACGGAAACCTGATGCCTATGGGTAATGCCACAAGGGCACAGGTCGCAGCGTTCCTGCACCGCTTCTGTGAGAATATTTTG
>CAMCMW010000247.1 GCA_945876155.1 uncultured Ruminococcus sp.
GTACAGGCGTAATGAAGAAAATGTTGTTATACCGGAAACTGTGAAAAGGATTGGTAAATATGCTTTCAAATGGTGCCACAAACTTGAATCGCTTACAATCCCGGATTCTGTTACGGTAATCGGCGAAGAAGCTTTCAGATGTTGTAGCAAACTCAGAACATTAACACTCCCCGGCTCAGTTACGGAGATTTGCAGCGGTGCTTTTTGTTTTTGCCAAAATCTCACAGTTTTGAACATTCCAAACTCTGTAACTTCGATTGGCGGCAGTGCTTTTGAACAATGTGAAAGGCTCAGCACGGTTACAATTTCCGGTTCTCTGACTTACGCCGGAAGATGGATTTTTTCCGGCTGCAGCAGCCTTACTCCGGTTGTCAGGGGGATAAAGTTCAGGGCTGACTGTGAAAAGTTCAGCAAAGACATTAAAGAGGCTTTGAATCTCCCCCAGACCAGAAACTTCTCCGCAAAGCTTTACACTCCAATGAAAACCGCCGTAATTACAGGCTATTACCTTGAATCTGGTGACGCAGACGCAGAGGCGTACATCAAAAAGCGGTTCACGAGAATCATGAAATTCCTCATTGACGAAGATAACCCGGAACCGATTCTCAGACTTCTCGAAACCGGCAAATTCGTGAACGCAAGAAATATTATGACGTATATCGACTACGCCAGCGAACATGGCAGAATGGAGATACAGCTTATCTTCATGAACTACAGCCACGAACACTTTAAACCAAATAAAACCAATTTTAAGCTTTAACAAAAAGGGCTGTGACAGCAAAATAAAGTCACAGCCTTTTTTCATTTCAGATTATTGTAGTAAAAAACCGCCAGCTGAGTTCTGTCACGCAAACCCAGTTTTTCAAGTATGGTACTGAGATAATTGCGGACAGTCCCCTCGCTCAGAAAGAGTTCGGAGGCAATTTCCCTGTTGCTCAGACCCTCAGCCACAAGCTCAATGATATCGCTCTCCTTGGCGCTTATATCGTACCTGCCGTAATCAAAATCAGACCTGCTGTTTTTCTGCATAAGCTCCGGCAGTCTGCCTATAATGCTGTCGCCGAAAACACTCTGACCGCTCATGACTGTTTCAAGGGCGGGTGCGATTCCCTGGAAATCCTGTTTGAGAATGTACCCCTTTGCACCGATTTTCAGCGCCCTGACTATGTACTCGTCGTCTGAAAAGGTTGTGAGATAAAGAATCCTCGCCTCACTGTCCTTTCGGAGAATTATCTCCCCTGCCTCCAGACCTGTCATACCGTCCATGCGGATATCCATAAGCATTACGTCCGGCTTGTGCTTTTCATACAGCTCCACAGCCTCACTTCCGCTGCTGCCTAAAGCCTCAACGGTAATATTACCGGTCGCCTCAATAATAGTTTTCAGCGACATTGCAACGATATTGTCGTCGTCAACCACAACTATCCTCATAATTCACCCCATCTGTTTTTTTAGTGTCACAAAAATTCTGAACCCTTTTTTCCCCGGACTTATCTCAATGAACCCTCCGAGACTGCCTACCCTTTCACGCATATTGGAAAGCCCGATACCGCCGTCGTCTGCAATACCGTCACACGTTCCGTTGTCCTCCACCATAAGCTGATAGAAGGCAGGGTGCTCACGGATTACTACGCTTACACTGTCGGCATTGCTATGCTTTATGATGTTGGAAACGCCCTCTTTCACGATACTGATAAAGCAGAACTTGATTTTGTTGGGGACATTCCCGGAAACGTCATATTCCGTATGCACTCTGATATCGTTTTCACCCAGTGGCTTGACCGCATCTGCCACAGCCTGTTTCAGGTCTACGGACTCGTCGTGCAGGTCGTGAACACTGCTGCGTATTTCAGTCATAGCATTGTTGAGGGTATCGCTGAGACTTGCCAGGCTCTCACTTCGCAGTTTTTCGTCCTGTATCAGCTGGACTGCACCCAATTGTAATATAGAACGTGAAAGGAGATGTCCCACGTTGTCGTGTATCTCTCTTGCAATGCGGTTGCGTTCTCTGAGAGTTGCAAGATGAATTTCGTAGTCCTGATTTTCAAGCAGACGCTGGTTGCTGTCGGCAAGAATCATGTTCAGTTCGGCAGATGTGTCACGGGTCTGAATGAGTTTCTGTTCAACGGTTTCAAGGGCGGCGGTTCTGTTCTGTAAGACTGCGGACATAACCGTACACCCGGCAAGCAGTACCATCTGCCACACCTCAAAGCTGCCTGCCTCTGCCACAAAGACAATTCCGGAAAAGACACAAAGGCTGTATCGCTTATCGGACAGTATATCATACAGCACCACCGGAAACAAACCGAAAAAATGCGGATTCACGATACACAGCAGAATATAGAATATTTCGGCGCAAAGTGACAGCCGGCTTTTCTCTGCATACTGGCTGAGAGACGAAACCGCAGCCGCTGACAGCAGTGAGATTACCGGAAGATAATTTCCGCCGGAACCGTTAAAGAGAATACAGCAGCATATCAGTATGGGTAATTTGTCAACAATTTTTCTCATTATGCGCCTCCCCTTCTGTACTATTGTATCACATTTTCACCGCTTTGTCTATTCCGGCATAAAAATGCCGCCACACCATGTAAATAGTATGACAGCATAAAAGGTTTATTTGGTAAGCTGTTCCAGTTCTTCAGCCATGACACGGATATTTTTAACTGTAAAGCCGAGAGTTTCGGTACCGGCACTGTTTTCCTGAATAGCCGCCGCCATGTTCTGTACAGCACCGCAGTTGTTGGCAATATTGCTGCTTACGCTTTCAAGCCTGTTCAGAACATCGCTGCTGCTTTCGGTTACCGCCAGTATTATAGCGTTCATCTCAGAGATATGCTGTGAGATTTCGTCGTTTGAAGTGTTTATACGTGCAGCGGAGACCTGGATTTTTTCCATACCCTCTTTACCGTCCAGGGTAAGAGTAACGTTCTTTTCCATTGCCTCAACGGTAGCGGCAATATTTTCAGCAACGTGTTCGATAATTCCGCCTATCTCCGAGGCTGCCTCCCTGGTCTGTTCAGAGAGCTTTTTTATTTCGTCTGCAACAACAGCGAATCCTTTGCCGTATGCCCCGGCGTGACTTGCCTCAACAGATGCGTTAAGAGCAAGAATATTTGTCTGCATGGAAATATCAGTGATAACGTCGGCAATAGCAACAATCTTGTTGGACTGTTCTGAGAGCCTGGAAATAATTTCCTTGCTTTCGTTTGTACCGCTGCATATTTCGTCCATGGAAACTGCCGCCTCAGAAATTTTGGTATCGTTTTCTGCGGTAATGTCCTCAGCAGTTTTGGTCAGTTCAGCGATTCTCCGGCTCATGTCGGAAAGGTTTTTCAGGTTTTCGGAAATCATGTTCATCTTCTCGTCGACTGTGCGAATGTGGGAAGTATTCTCCTCGCTGTCACGCATAACGGTTTCCGACTGTTCAGCGATATTTCGGTTAGCGTCAGCGGCAGAAGAAGATATATTGTCAAGCTCACGGACTGTTTCAAGGAGCTTGTGAGACACCTCAAGGGATTTTTCACGCATGATACGCTGCTGTTCTGCACCCATAAGACTGCCCAGCATTGAAGTGGTACGCTTGCACAGCATGGTGAATATAGCAGAAATAGCCAGGAGTATTATTGCCCTGGGTACTATCCCGAACACAAAAACTTCCTTCATACTGTCATAATTATCGTCAACAACAAACTTCATTTTAAAAGCAGCAACCTGTCCGACGGATACCCCCACAATGGTCAGCATTGCCGCTAAGTTATTCAGTCTGCCCGAAAAGTAAAGGCTTGCAATGGCAATGGGGTACACATAAAGCAGTACAACGTGAAAAGAAAGGGTTACTAGCAGATTACAGTAAAGAGAATTGCGCACACTACAATG
>CAMCMW010000248.1 GCA_945876155.1 uncultured Ruminococcus sp.
CATTCTCGTTTCGCTGCCTTTCGTCAAACAGCTTTATTATTATACACGGTTCTCAAAGAAATGTCAAGCGGTTTTTTGCAATTTGTCGTGTTGCACAAAATTGCGCACCGTATTTGTGCAGATTGTTTATATGTAGGGGCGAGCATTGCTCGCCAGAATTGATAAAACCGCATAAATTGACGGGCGACCAATGGTCGCCCCTACAATTGATTTTCAAAATATAAAAAATGTCAAGAACTATTCTATCTCATAAAGCTTTGCAGTTCCGTCAATTAACTTTTCGGGCATGAATCCTGAGCCGATTTCGTTTTCAACTGCAAAGGCACAGTACCCCGTTTCAATCTCGCTTTCGGGTACTATATAGCCGTAAGTTATGGTCTTGGTTTCATAGGGCGCAAAGGTGTATTTGTAAAGACTCTTTCCGCCGTTTTCTGTGTATGAAATGTATTCGGGGTCAGACGGAATTACAGTCCATTCACTGCCTGCTCTTAAATTCTTTGAAACCATTTCAAAACCGCAGAAATACGCATCCTTTTCCACATTTACGGTGTTCTCAACCTCATAGGTCACAAGCAGCATTTTTGCGTCATCTATAGTTCCGCACTGTTCTTCATACCACTGCAATTTTTCAGGGTCAACTTCATAATCAGAAATTTCGCCCACTTCACTTCCGGTTATCCTTATGTTCATTAAAAAGTTGTCGTTTAGCAGCGGTATTGTTGTACCCAACGGTTCGTACACAGCCTTTTCCATTGCCTCATCATACTGCTCCTGCAATACGATTTCATAATCCGCCTCTACTTCTTCCAAAGGCGGATTTAACGTTGGCTCACCAAAATCCGGTTCAACAATATACTTTTCATCAAAACCTTTCTCTATCGGCACTTCAAATACATACTCTGCCGGGAAACCGTCCTGGTCGGTTCTGAATACCTCAACATAAAGCGCTGTGGCAGTTTTAAGCGGTGTACAATATAAAGAACCGATAATCGCGTCACCGTAATCGTCACTTAAACCTCCGTAACACTCAAATTCATTTCCGTCCTGGTCTTTTACACTGAAATCCTGGGTGTCATAGTCAAGTCCGTTTATATAAACAGTTGTATCAAAAGGAGTAACAACAACACTCTCAAGAGTAATACCGTTCTGAGTTTCGTTTACCTCATAAGTTCTGTTATTGCCTGGGTCCGGCGTCAGCTTTCTTTCAAATACAAAGTCGCCAGTTAAAACACCGGTAGTTTCCGGAACATAAGTACCAGACATATCATCATTCGGTACCCAGTTCTGAACCAGTCCGTTTACGCCCTGAATGTCATAGATATAAATCTGCAGTTCTGAATCTTCTCTGATATCAAGGTATGAATAGTAAAGACGGGTGTAATAATTGCCGTCCACGTCGGCATCAAAGCCTATATACAGTTCCTCTGTTTCTTCAACAACGTCCTTGCCGTCAATTTTTACGGTACACTTTGCCTGTACTCCAGTGAGATTTTTGAGCTGTTCACTCTTTGGAGTAAGCGCAAGGTAGACTGCAAGGTGGCTTTCGTCGCAGTAAACATTCTGTATTTCAATATCGGCGCACTGGCTGTCCTCCCACCTTTTGTCCTCTAAAGCCAGAATATTCTCTTTTGCAATACCTTCCTCTGTGGGAACAATACTGTCTGTTTCCTCGCTTACAGTACCGAATGCGCTCTTGATTGACGGCGCATACTCCCACACAGCTGGTACTGTGACACCGGCAAGTACTGCCGCACAAGCCGCAATCGCCCCGAACCTTTTAAACGCAATCCTCTTTTTCCCCTTATTATCCTGTTCGCAGTTTTCAAAAACCACTTCTTCCGGCTTATTATTTTCTGAAACCGCAGTATAACTGCTGACTTCTATTCTATTTCTATTCTTTTGTTCACATTCTCTGTATATTATCTCATAAGCCTCATTGCATTTTCTGCTGACAATTTCCGGAACTGCTGTATTATCAAAAAAATCCTTTTCGTTTTTCATACTGAAACAGCCTCCCTGTCTGTGTAAATCATTTTAAACTCCGCACGTCCTCTTGAAAGTCTGGTCTTGACAGTGTTTTCCTTCATATCAAGCAGTTCTGATATTTCCTTTATGGTCATGCCCTGGGTGTAATAAAGGGTGAGGATAAGGCGGTAGTTATCGCTTAAACCCTCAAAACTCTCCTTTATACCCCTGTCTGAAAGGCTTGTATCAGTGCCTGTATCAATGCCGTCATAGTTTTCAAGGTACACTGTATTGCCGTTTTTACGGATTATGTCCTTACAGCAGTTTATCAGTATCCTTGTAAGCCATGTCTTGAAGTACTTCTCCTGTCGCAGCTTGCCGATATTCTTCCAGCAGGACAAAACAGCGTCCTGTATTGCGTCCGCTGCGTCAGCGTCATTGTGGAGTATGGAAACCGCTGTTTTGTACATTGCGGACTTGTTCTGCTCCATAAGTTCCACAAAAGCGTCCGGATCGCCGTTTTTCGCCCTCTTCACGAGCGCATTCACATCCATTTTCAACGCCTCCTTTTTTATGACCCAAAGCTTTGTTTCTGTACATTAGACGCCAAAACCTCCGGTATGGTTTCAGCTTTTTCAAAAAAGCTTTGCAAAAAATATTTTTGACTTTACAAGGCAGTGGGGTATTGTTTATTTCTTTGCTTAGTTTTTAACTCCTAACTTTGATTTTATTTCTAACCACTTAAAGTTCACTAAGGCTTTTATTTCATTAGAACGACTTCAGCCGCAATTATGGTGTAGTCAGTTTAAACAACGCAGTTTAGTTTATTAACCAAATCCCAGTGATTTGCAGCTCCAGCTGCAAAAGCCTCCCACGGCGTCTGAGTGGGCGCATTTCTTTGTTACTTTCTTTGTGCGAGCAAAGAAAGTAAATACACCCTCGCACTTTGTTTCTTTGTACGCTCAAAGAAAATCCCCCACAAAAACGCTTTTATTTCTTTTCGCCGAAAAGAAAATGTATCGGACATACCATATCCCTCATATTATTGATATGATAAACATTCTATCAAGGAGGAAAATATGGGACTAACTTCACAGTCAACGGGAAAAAGAGCCAGTCGGGGCAGTATTCCCGAAAAAAATGACGGAGAATTTCTTATAGCACTTGCCGGAAATCCCAACGTTGGCAAATCCACAGTTTTCAACGCCCTCACCGGTATGAAACAGCACACCGGCAACTGGGCAGGCAAGACCGTTTCAAACGCCGCCGGACGGTGCGAACACAAGGGGAAAAAGTACATTCTCGCCGACCTCCCCGGTACATACTCCCTTATGGCACACTCCGCCGAGGAAGAAGCCGCACGGGATTTCATCTGCTTTGGTATGCCGGACGCTGTTATTGTGGTGTGCGACGCAACCTGTCTTGAAAGAAACCTTAATCTGCTGCTCCAGACGCTGGAAATCACGCCTAAGACAGTGCTGTGCATAAATCTGCTTGACGAAGCTGAAAAAAAGGGTATATCCATTGACACGCAGCGGCTTTCGGAAATTCTGGGAATACCCGTTGTGGGCGTGACCGCAAGAGATGAAAAGGGTCTTGACCAGCTTATGGACGCTGTTTCACAGGTTATTGAAAATCCCCCTGACAGCGCATATCTGCCCTCATACAGCCGTCAGCTTGAAGTGGAGATATCAAGGGTCGCCCCAAAGCTTGAACCCTTTACAGCCGGCAGACTGCCTGCAAGGTGGACGGCAATCAGGCTAATCGACCGGAACGAAAAGCTGACCGACTCCATAAACCGTTTTCTCGGAAACGATATCGAGGAGGAGATTTTTGGTACTCTTAACCTCTGCCGTGAGGCACTGGCACGGAAAAGCTACAATCCCCAGAGTATCAGCGATGAAATT
>CAMCMW010000249.1 GCA_945876155.1 uncultured Ruminococcus sp.
ACCGGTTGACAAGGAAAGCCTTGATGTACTGGGAATATCAGTGAATGTCAAGGAAGAAGAATAAGCGTTTATGAACAAGCTTTCCGGAAAAACTATATTCACTCTTCTCCTTATATGTGCGCCGGTTGTGCTTATACTCTTTATTTTCAGCTGGACTCGTGAAAGCAGTCTCAGTATTTCCCGAAAAGTTAAGTATACCATCGTTCTGGGCGGCGCTTACATTTCTGCACTGACATACAGTTACAGCCGTATGAAAAAGGAAAAGAACGAATGAAAAATATAAAAATCCCGACTTGCATACGGTGTATAAAAATCACGTAATTTCGACAAATTGCTCTCTATACTTGAGTGATTTTGGATTTTCAAAAACCATTTTAATGATTTTCTCAACCTTTTCAAGATGGTCAGATGGTGGGTTGATCACGAATGAATACAAGTTAAGATAATTCTGCAAATCATCTCGACTGAACCCGCTATGTGCATTTAAGAACATTTTAAGCAGACAATGAATTCTGTTTACAGTGTCAAGTGGATTCTCACTATCAGCCAGTCTTTTGAGTTTTGCTGACGAATAACTGACGCTTTTGAGGTGCAGTTTTTCTACCAGCTTTTTATGGGTTTTCTCCTTATCATGAATCAAAGTTGAACCCGGTGCAATATGGTCTTTGAAGGCTTCATAGCTTCGTTTCTGTGAGGGTTTACCGAAGCCCTCTACAAAGCATATCGTGTGTTTCTTATCAGTAGCAACTCCAATACAAATCTGATTACGGGAAAGACCTCGCAGCAGTCTGCCGCTTTCATCCCGGACACGCTCTCTCATCATCAGAGAATAGTAGGTCTCATCCAGCCACACCGTGCCGCTTAAAATAACATTATTCTGCGAATTTTCGAGTGTCAAAAACAACTTTTCAAGCCAATACTTTGATGTGGATATTGCATTCCTATTATTCCATGAATCTGCATTCAGGCTGACATATCGAAAAATATTCAAACAGTATTCTATCCATTCACAAATTGGTATTCTCCGTGAATCAAAAATGGTTCCGGTTGTTGGCTTGAAAGTTTTTCCGCAGCTGCATTTGTATCTCCTTATGCCGTTAGAATCAAATCCTATTTTTACAAAATCATCTGATTCACAGTAAGGGCACTTTGCAGGGGTGAATGAGTTTATTAATTTGCTCTCACCTGCATCTTTTATTTTAGGATGCCTCTGGTCATATCTCGCTACATAATGCATTTGAAGAAACTCCTGTACTATTGTTGGTTCGGGTAAATCATCCCATGGTGTTCTTTTTCGTGATTTGCTTCTGTTTGCCATTTTTATCACTTCCTTTTGAAGTGATTATACTAATTTCATACACCGCTTGCAAGTCGGGATTTAAAATATAAAAACCATAACTGTTTTTCTCTCAGCCGCACTGTTTTTAACCGGCTGTGCAAAGAATGATGAAAAGCAGTCAGAAAATAAAGAAATTTCCGTTTCTTCTTATGTGGAAACGGAAATTTTCACAACTGAACCTATGACAGAATCCCCGACCGAAAGTCCCACCGAAAGCAATACAGAACCGCCGGTTGAATATGAAAACATAGAATTTATTCACGAAGAAAACGAAATTACCGCTGACGACGGGACTGTGTTATTCAAATCCCACGTTGATTACCCACAAATCAGTACCGGAAATCAAGAAGTTGATGACATAATAAATCAGTATTATCTTGACCAGAAGGAATTTTATCTCAGCGATGATTCTATTCATGCTGAAAAGGAAGATCTTCAGGAATATTATGAGCTCAGACTTTCCAATGATGGCTGCTGGGCACCATATGAATGGAATATGGAAACAAGCGTAAAATATTGCAGTGAGGATTACGTAAGCTTTTATAATCTTACATATGTATTTACACTCGGCGCACATGGATACCCATCGGATTATTCTAAAAATTATTCTCTGAAAACCGGAGAAGAACTCACATTTGATGATATCTTTACAGATGATTTCAAACCCTTTGCAGAGGAATATATAGTTACTGAACTTGAAAAGCGTGAGGAAGAATGTCAGTTCTGGGAGGATTACAAGGAACAGGTCAAAAAAAGAATTGACAAAGAAACAAACTGGTATCTTACGCAAAACGGATTTTTAATCACCTTTAGTCCTTATGAAATCGCCTCATTCGGCAAAGGCATTATTGAAGTTGAAATTCCTTATGAGGATATGCAAAAATACATAAAAAATGCACCGCTTTAAGACGGTGCATTTTCATTTGCTATAAGGTTGTTTAAACAGGTAAAACAAAAGCCTGAAATCCAAAGATTTCAGGCAAAATGTGGGGTGGGAGATGGGGGTCGAACCCACGACCTTCGGGACCACAATCCGACGCTCTAACCAACTGAGCTACACCCACCATAGGAAATAATATACGTCCCTAATAAGGGACGTAGTATTTGGCGCGCCTTATTGGACTCGAACCAATGGCTTACTGCTTAGAAGGCAGTTACTCTATCCAGCTGAGTTAAAGGCGCATCTGGAGCAGGTGATGGGAATCGAACCCACGTAGCCAGCTTGGAAGGCTGGAATTCTACCATTGAACTACACCTGCATATCAGTCATTATTGTTCCCAATCAACGTTAATAATTATACCACTGTTTCTGATAAATGTCAACAGTTTTTTACCGAAAAATAAATGTTTGTGCATCTTGCTGTGTTTTGCTTCAAATCAGTACCTTAAATTATGATATTATTACAAAGCCGTTCCCTTACAGTGAAGAAAACGGCTTTATTTTTATTCATAGTATTTTGCATATCTGAAGTTAAGCTGTTTGGTAAATGGGTCATAGATTATATCGTGGTTTCCTCCTCCGAGAACCTCAAATTCCTTTTTGTAGAAAACCGGAATAAACCCAAAATCATTCAGAATAATGCTTTCAGCTTTGTTGTAAAGCTCCACTCCGTCGTTATAATTCCCAAGCTTTTTTATCTCGTCAACGGTACTCTGAAATTCAACATTTGAATAACCGAAATCATTATTTGCCTGTTCAAACTTTTCAAGGACAGAAAGCGGACTGTTGTAATCCCCTGACAGCGGGTACATAGCCATTGTGTATTCGCCGTCTGCGATTCTCTGTTCATACTCATAATCCGGAACTTCCTCTATTCCGATATAAAAGCCGAAAAGGGTCTGCCAGTTCTGCGTCACAAGATGGAGATACTCAGTATCCATATAATTTTCCGGCACAAGAATTTTAATATTTTCCAGTGACTGGAGATTCATGCCGTTCATTCCTGCCTCGTAGTACGAAAGCGCCTTTTCCGGACTGTATTCAATCAGCTCACCGTCAGAACTGGAAATGGCAGCAGCCTTGTCCGCATTGACTTCACGGTAGCTTTTGTTCAGGGAGGATATTCCCGGCGGTATAATTCCGTAGGCGGCGGTCATATCCTCCGGCAGTTCCTCGTCAAATGAGTTCTTGTCAATACCGTAAGCAAGGGCTTTTCTGATATTCACGTTTGAATACTGTTCATTCTCCGGATTTATTATTATACCAAAAGTATAATTGAAGTAGCTGTTTACAACATTGCCGTCATACTTTTTCTTGTCATACTCAAAAGTCAACAGCACGTCAGACGTACCCTCATCAAAGCTTGCGGCGGATTCTTCACGGGATTCCTTGATATAAAAATTCAGAAATGATGGATAAGTCCTGTCGAAATCGTCATTGATATCGTTTCTGCCCATGTAGATAAAATTGTCATTGCCATAGGGGTCATAAAACCACTGTCTTATAAAAAACGCTCCGTTTGACGCCACCGACTTGTCATCAAGCCCGTATCTTCCCTTTGTGTCATAGAAAAACTGCTCATTGCA
>CAMCMW010000250.1 GCA_945876155.1 uncultured Ruminococcus sp.
CAATAAAAGGAAATAACCGCCCTCAGTGACCAAACTAAAGCGGTTATTTCATAATCACTAATTTGGGAGCGACCGTCTATCTGGTATGCTCCTTTGTTATTATTATACTGCAAATCTTAAAATATGTCAAGGGGGAATTTGCTGTTTTTTATATATCAAGCTGAGCAATGACCCCTTTAAGGGTCTGGACGGACTTAAGGAGGTTTTCACGTTCCTCGTTGTCAAGGGGGATATCAAGGACCTTTTCAATTCCGGCACTGCCCACAATTGACGGCACACCGATACACACGTCGTCAAGACCGTAGTGACCGCTGATGTAGCCGGAGACAGGCAGTACTGAGTGTTCGTCCCGGATAATGGAAAGGACGATTCTGGTCACCGCCATAGCGATACCGTAGTAGGTTGCACCCTTGCGCTCAATGACCTCGTATGCGCTGTCACGGACGTCCTTGTAGATGTCACTGAAAGACACGTCACGGCAGCTTGCACACAGACCGTGGAAGTCCTCCAGGTCGATGCCCGAAACGTTGGCACTGCTCCACACTGCAAGTTCGCTGTCACCGTGTTCACCGATAATAAAGGCGTGGACGCTCCTGCTGTCAACACAGAGAGTCTGTCCCATGTGGTATTTAAGACGGGCGGTGTCAAGGACAGTACCCGAACCGATAACCCTCTCCGGGGGAAAACCGGAAAGCTTTATGGTGCAGTAGGTGAGAATGTCCACAGGGTTTGAGACAACGAGAATTATCGCCTCTTTGTTGTACTGTGTTATCTGAGGAATGATGCTTTTGAAAATCTCCACGTTCTTGTGAACCATGTCAAGGCGTGTTTCGTTGGGACGCTGGGCTGTTCCGGCTGTGATGATGATAAGGGAGCAGTCGGATATATCGCTGTAATCTCCGGCGTAGACCTTCATGGGGTGGGCAAAGGGGAGACCGTGGCTTAAATCCATAGCTTCACCCTCAGCCTTGGCATGGTTTGCGTCTATCAGCACAAGCTCCGAAAACAGGCTTTTCTGGGTCAGGGCAAAGGCTATTGTCGCACCCACCGCTCCGCAGCCGATTATTGCACATTTCTGTTTGTTCATATTTACACTCCGTTCCGGTAATTTTTTATACAAATATAGTATTATCATTTTTTTTCGTAAAATTCACCCGAAATTTATAAAAAACACTTGATTATGGTCGAAAAATGTTATATAATATTAGCATATGCTGTATTAAGACTGATTATGCGGTCTTAAACGAAAGGAGTAGTTATATGATTTATTCTAATGAAGTAGAAAACATGTGTCCTGTCAAGCAGGGCGTTGCTCATGGCGCAGCTCCGATTCCGGAGGAGGCAAAGTGGGTAAAGGCAACCCAGATTACTGATATCTCAGGATTTACACACGGTGTGGGCTGGTGTGCTCCTCAGCAGGGTACCTGCAAGCTGACACTCAACGTTAAGGAAGGCGTTATCCAGGAGGCTCTTGTTGAAACAATCGGCTGTTCAGGTATGACACACTCAGCAGCTATGGCAGCTGAAATTCTCCCTGGCAGAACAATCCTCGAGGCTCTTAACACTGACCTCGTCTGTGATGCTATCAACACAGCTATGAGAGAGCTTTTCCTCCAGATCGTTTACGGCCGTTCACAGAGTGCTTTCTCAGAAGACGGTCTTGTAGTAGGCGCTGGTCTTGAAGACCTGGGTAAGGGACTTCGTTCACAGGTTGGTACTATGTACGGTACACTGGCAAAGGGTCCTCGTTACCTCGAAATGACTGACGGTTACGTAACAGGTGTTGCTCTTGACGAAGACAACGAAATCATCGGCTACAAGTTTGTAAACTTCGGCAAGATGATGGACTTCATCAAGGCTGGTGACGACGCAAACACAGCTTTTGAAAAGGCTCAGGGTCAGTACGGAAGAGTTGCTGACGCAGTTAAGATCATTGATCCGAGAAAAGAATAAGGAGGATTTGTAAAATGGCTTTATTTGAATCATACGAGAGAAGAGAAAAGCAGATTCTCGCTGTTCTTGAACAGTACGGCATCAAGACAATTGAAGAATGTGCTGACGTTTGCAAGGAAAAGGGTCTTGATATCTACAAGCTGGTTGAGGGTATTCAGCCTATCTGTTTTGAAAACGCTAAGTGGGCTTACACTGTAGGCTGCGCTATCGCTATAAAGAAGGGCTGCACAAGAGCCGCTGACGCTGCTGCAGCTATCGGTGAGGGTCTGCAGGCTTTCTGTATCCCGGGTTCTGTTGCTGACCAGAGAAAGGTTGGTCTGGGTCACGGCAACCTCGGCAAGATGCTCCTGGAAGAAGATACAGAATGTTTCGCATTCCTGGCAGGTCACGAGTCATTCGCTGCCGCTGAAGGTGCTATCGGTATCGCTGAAAAGGCTAACAAGGTTCGTAAAAAGCCTCTGAGAGTTATCCTTAACGGTCTTGGCAAGGACGCTGCTCAGATTATCGCAAGAATCAACGGCTTTACATACGTTGAAACTGAAATGGATTACCACACAGGCGAGGTTAAGGAAGTATTCCGCAAGGCTTATTCCGACGGTCTTCGTGCAAAGGTAAACTGCTACGGTGCTAACGACGTAACAGAAGGCGTTGCTATTATGTGGAAGGAAAATGTTGACGTTTCTATCACTGGTAACTCAACTAACCCTACAAGATTCCAGCACCCTGTTGCAGGTACTTACAAGAAGGAAAGAGTTGACGCAGGCAAGAAGTACTTCTCAGTTGCGTCCGGCGGCGGTACTGGCCGTACTCTTCACCCGGATAACATGGCTGCAGGTCCTGCTTCTTACGGTATGACTGATACTATGGGAAGAATGCACTCCGACGCTCAGTTCGCTGGCTCTTCCTCCGTTCCGGCTCACGTTGAAATGATGGGTCTTATCGGTATGGGCAACAACCCGATGGTTGGTGCTACTGTGGCTTGCGCAGTTGCAGTTGAAGAGGCTATGAAGGGCTAATCTATGCCATTTGCTACAATTCATATTATTTGAGACAAGCAAAAAAATTGTCATCTAAGTTGCTTTGTCACCCTTTTATTTAAGTGGGTGACAGTGGATGACAAATATATCGTAAAAAAATGGGAACTACCAATCAAAGTAGTTCCCTAAACTTTTATTTAGAAGTTTTTCTTATATATCATTGACTGTTGCATAGAATAATGATATAATGTGTATAGAATATTTTCAAGGAGATGATTTGTATGATGATAAAGCCTTCAACCTGTTTACGAAATGAGTACAACGATATTTCTTCTTTCTGTAAGGAAAAACAGCAGCCTGTATTTCTGACAAAGAATGGTGAGGGTGACCTTGTAGTAATGAGTATGGAAGCTTACACTTATCGTGAAGAAATGCTCGATCTCCGTGAAAAATTGCTTGAAGCTGAAGCACAGCGTATAAGCGGTGCTAAAACCTACTCTATGGAGGAAGTCAATCAGCAGTTGGAGGAACTGATAAATGGAGCAGAATGATTACCAGACAGAGTTTCTTACAACAGCTGTGCATGATCTTACTGAAATTATCTCATCATTTATTATGCTGGGAAGCAAAAAGGGTGCCATAAGAATAAAGGAAAAAATAAATAAAGCTGTAAAACTGGTTGCTGCCTTTCCTTATTCTGGTGTTGTTGTTCCGGAAGAAAAGCTTGAAAAATCGGGATACCGAATGATTATCATAGAAAAATATCTGATGTTTTATCGTATTTTTGAAGATGAACATAAAGTTGTATTCTATCGCATACTCAATGGAGCAAGAAATTATCCAGCTTTACTTAACAAGGTCAATCCTGATTCAAATGAATAAATTTGTGAAAGCAGTCTGAATCGC
>CAMCMW010000251.1 GCA_945876155.1 uncultured Ruminococcus sp.
TTAATATATTTTTGCCAGCCTTTAAATGGGCTGGCAAAATTTTGCTTTTCTAAGGAGATCAGAATGCTTATACTTGGAATTGAAAGCTCGTGTGACGAAACGGCAGCGGCTGTTTCCGAAAACGGCACAAACATACTTTCCTCGGTTATCTCGACCCAGATTGAGGAACACAAAAAATACGGCGGAGTGGTACCTGAAATTGCATCACGCCGTCACTGCGAAAACATTTTAGGCGTTGTCAGCAAGGCGCTGGAGGATTCCGGAAAAACTCTTGAAGACATGGACGCCATAGCCGTAACCTACGCCCCCGGACTTATCGGCGCACTGCTTGTGGGGGTAAACTTTGCAAAAGGTCTTGCAATGGCGTCTGGGAAACCGCTTGTTCCGGTGCATCACCTTTCCGGTCACATTGCCGCAAACTATATCGCTCACCCTGAGCTGAAACCGCCCTATCTCTGTCTTGTTGCCAGCGGCGGTCACTCCCATATCGTTGAGGTACTGGACTACACAAAATTCCGCATAATCGGTCGCACCCGTGATGACGCAGCCGGAGAATGTTTTGACAAATGCGCAAGGGCTATGGGATTCCCTTATCCGGGCGGTGTTCATGTTGACAAGGCTGCACAGTCCGGCGACAGAAACGCCTATCCTCTCCCCCGTCCGAAAGTCACAGGCTGTGAATACGATTTCAGTTTTTCCGGTCTTAAAACTGCGGTAATCAATCTTCTGCACAATTCGGCACAGAAGGGTACTGAGGTAAACAGGGAAAATCTCTGTGCGGCTCTGCAATACACCATTTCAGACATACTCTGCGAAAAGACTATTGCCGCTGCTGAAATGCTGGGGTACAAAAATATAGCCGTTGCCGGAGGTGTTTCGGCAAACAGCGGAGTGAGGTCGGCATTTGAAAAGGCGTGCCATGAACGAAATATGGAACTTTATCTTCCGCCTCTTAATTTATGCGGTGACAACGGCGCAATGATAGCCTGTCAGGGTTATTACAGCTACCTTGCCGGACACAGGGCAGACGAAAGCTTAAACGCCCTTGCAACCCTTTCTCTGGAAGATATAGACAGTCTGAAACCAGAAAAAAATATGTAAAATTTTACAAGGACTGTTTTCCATATTCTTAACCAAATCTTAATTGACAGCATTAATAAAATGATGTATAATATTAAACAATACCGAACAGATAAATACGGTATTATCTTTTGATAATATGATACTCTGAGGGAGTTGGACATGAAACTTAACATAAAAAAGGATATAACTTATCCTAAGATAGTCGCTCTGGGTTTTTTTATTTTAATTGCATTAGGAACGATTCTTCTTTTGCTGCCTGTTTCAAGCCGTGAACCCGGCTCGACCAGTTTTACTGACGCTCTTTTTACCGCAACATCTGCCTCCTGCGTTACAGGACTTGTTGTGGCTGATACATACACTCACTGGACCCTTTTCGGTCAGATTGTCATTATCTGCCTTATTCAGATAGGCGGTCTGGGATTTCTTACGATACTTACTATGTTTTCCATGCTTTTACACAGGAAAATCGGTCTTAAAGAACGAAGCTTTCTTCAGGAGAGCGTGAACACCATGTACATCGGCGGTATAGTCCGGCTGATGAAAAAAATCCTTATCGGCACTTTTATAATAGAATTTCTCGGCGCTGCACTCCTTGCAACACGCTTTATCCCCAAAATGGGCGTCGGCGTCGGAATTTACAACAGTATCTTCACGTCGATTTCTGCCTTCTGCAATGCCGGTTTCGACCTTATGGGACGGTTTGAGCAATATTCTTCCCTTTCCAATCCAATGTTCAGAGATGACATTGTAATCAATATAACTGTTATTCTGCTTATTCTTATAGGTGGAATCGGATTTTTTGTATGGGACGATATTTCCGTAAACAAATTCCGTGTGACACGATATAAGCTGCACACAAAGCTTGTCCTTATTGCAACATTTATACTCGTTGTATTTGGTTCAATCGCATTTTATTTATTTGAAAGCAACAACGTTCTTGAAGAACTTAAAATACACCATAAAATCACTGCATCTGTATTTATGGCGGTCACGCCGAGAACGGCTGGTTTCAATACCGTTGACCTTGCCGCAATGACTCCGGCAGGAAAAATGCTCACTATAATGTTTATGTTTATAGGCGGAAACCCGGGTTCAACAGCCGGCGGTATCAAGACTACCACAGCTATGATACTTTTCCTTTCCGCATGGTCAAGCCTCAGAAATCACACTGAAATAAACGTTCTCAGAAGACGTCTTGAATCGGACGCTCTTAAAAGAGCAGCGGCAGTCATCACCATCAACATATCCCTTATACTGTTCAGCGGACTGCTTATCTGCGCAGCCCAGCCTTCACTTGACCTTACTGATGTTACAATAGAAGTTTTCTCAGCAATAGATACTGTGGGAATGTCCACTGGCATAACAAGGGATTTAAGCACATTTTCAAGATATGTGATAATCTTCCTGATGTACTGCGGACGTGTAGGAAGCCTTTCCTTTGCACTGCTTTTCACAGAACACAAATCGCCCAACACAGTTCAGAATCCGGTTGAAAAGATAAATATTGGTTAAATATATTGCCGTACTGCGGCAGAATGGAGTTTTAAAATGAAATCTGTTCTTATAATTGGTCTCGGACGTTTCGGAACACACCTTATCCATAAATTCTACGACCTGGGTGATGAGGTAATGGCAGTTGACATAAACGAGGCAAAGGTTCAGGAGGCAATGCCTTTTGCAACCAGTGCCAAGATAGGCGACTGCACCAAGCTTGATACCCTCAAAACTCTCGGAATCAAGAATTTCGACCTCTGCTTTGTCTGCATAGGTGAAAATTTCCAGAGCAGTCTTGAAATAACAAGTCTGCTGCACGACATGGGTGCTGCAAAGGTAATAAGCAAGGCTAATACTGAAATTCACGCAAAGTTTCTTCTGAAAAACGGTGCGGACGAAGTAACATATCCTGAGAGGGACAGCGCCCTTAAACTTGCCACAAGATACAGTGTGGACAACATCTTTGACTATATTGAGCTTACAAAGGATACCGCAATTTATGAAATACCTATCCTTGAAAGCTGGATCGGAAAAAGCATCATAAAAATCGACGCACGTAAAAAATACCACATCAACATTCTTGCAATAAAGAACAACAACAATATTCAGGCACTTCCCGGTGCGGAATACATTTTCAGAACTGACGACCATGTTATAGTTTTAGGTCACAATGCAGACGTTGAAAAGCTGCTGAAAAAAATGGACTGAAACTTGTTCTGATTTAAAGGAGAAAGTTATGGACGTTAAATTTCATCTGCCGGATTTTGCCGTGCATTACAGATATAATCTGATATTTATTTCAATGTATCAGAACTGCCCTGAATATTTCCGGGACGGAATTAAACTCGCATCAGTTTATGGTACATTTCCTCAGTCACTCTGGAACGGCGGAAGGTCATTAAAGGGTATCTGCGACAAAAGCTATGTCAAGGCTGTCGTCAAGGCTTTTGACAAGGCGGATGTTCCACTGCGTTTTACATTTACCAATCCGGTTATCACAGAAGAACATCTTGATGATGATTTCTGCAATTTCGTTCTCAAAACCGCCCAGAACGGCAAAAACGGAGTTATCGTTGTCTCTCCCATACTTGAACAGTACATAAGGGAAAATTATCCCGGATACAAGATAACAAGCTCCACCTGCAAGAGAATCACTGACCTGAACGCTTTAAATGATGAGCTTGACAAACAGTATGATATTGTCGTTGTTGACTACGATTTCAACAATAAATTTGACCTGCTTGAAAAA
>CAMCMW010000252.1 GCA_945876155.1 uncultured Ruminococcus sp.
TCCGTATTCAGACTCAACATTACTAAAAACAAAAACTTCGGCTTAAACACCGAAGTTTTCATATTATCATACTACCAGATCAAAACTTTTTAAACCATTCTTCACACTGTATTCATAATCCACTTTGCGATTTCAATGGCATCATACAAATTAACATTTGTATCAAGATTGCAGTCTGCAAGATACATTTCCTTTTCGTTAAATGTTCTCATATCCATTATGTACTTTGCTAACTCAATGACATCATAGAGATTTACAACGCTGTTCAGAGTACAGTCGCCGAGAATTCCCGTATCTTCTGCTCCGCAAATTGTACATACGTCATTTTCATCATAGGAGTGTTCACATACTTCTTTACAGTAAACACATTCGCCATTTTCATAGGTATGCTGGCTGCAGTTTGCTCCCACTGCGAAAAGTTCTGTTGTAATGTATTCTGCCTTTGGAATATAGTTCAAAGTGATTTTACCTTCGCTGTCTGCTGTCACCTGGTTGATGTAAAGCAGATTTCCTGAACCGCATGGGTCTGCAAGTATTCTTGTTCTTACAAGGTAAACGTTGTAAACTTCTCCCGGAACAAGGTCGGTAAATTCGGCAGTTTTTTCAGTGGAAACTGCCATAGGTGATGCTGACACAATTCCTCTTACTGAACTGCTGCTCCTGCTTACAGTACTTCCTTCACCAGTTGCCGAAACACCGCTCTGTGATTCAACAGACTTTGTACTGCTCTGATTTACACTTGATGTGCTGTTCTGTTCTTCTGTATCTGAGACTGAGAAAACCTGTGGTTCTGAACTTCCGCTCCATGTATATACATCACCATTCTCTGTTGCTGCAATGTTCATGAAAGGTCCACAGCTTATGTCAACTACATCACAGAGTATATTTTCATTTTTATAATTATAACCAAATGTTGTAAGACTGCCGTCTGTTGTGATTGCTGCACCATGGATCGTATCACTATAATTACTGCTGTTATTGATTGAAACACATTTGATTCCTGTCATATAAACTGTCGGAGTTGCATTATTCTGAACCCCATTGCTTGTACCCCAGAGATAAAGACCTCCGTCTTCTGTTACAGCACTTCCTCCCCATCCTGCCATTGAAGCAGATATAACATTATCAAGAATTTTTATAGGAACATTACTGTCAATTCCGTCATCATAATTTCCGTCTCCGCCGGATTTACCGTTTCCAATCTGTCCAAATGCGTTATTTCCCCATGTATAAAGACTTCCGTCATTTATTACAGCCATATTCTGACTGTCATTTTCACTGAATTTGACATTACACATAATGGCAAAAGGAGTAAGTCTGTTAATGTTTGTTCCGTCACCCAGTTCGCCCCATTTATTATTTCCCCAGAGGTAAAGTGTTCCATTTTCTGATATAGCAGAAGTATTGCTTAAATCAACATAGGAAGCATCTCCTGGACCATTATATAAGCTTACACTTTTCATACCAGTCATAATCAACTTAGGAACTGAACTATTTGTTTGTGTTCCGTCACCAAGCTGACCGCAGCTGTTTTTACCCCACATATAAAGAGTCCCGTCTTCTGTTACTGCTCCGCTGTAATAAGTACCTAAGCTCACCTGTGCAACATTTTCAAGAACCTTTATCGGAACACTGCTGCTTGTTGTAGTACCGTCACCAAGCTGTCCATAGCTGTTGTTACCCCACATCCAGAGGTCGCCGTTTTCGTCAATCGCACCATAATGATTTGCACCTGCACTGACTTTTACAACATTTTTTAGCGTTCCGTCACCGCTCTCCCTGAGAGTAAGTTCAATGTCGTTTGAATTATCCTGGACTGTAATACTCTTTGAAGCTGACTTATAACCTGTTTTCTTTGCCGTAACTCTGTATGTGCCGTTTCCGACTGCAAATTCTGCTTTACCGTCAGAATCCGTATTAACTATGATTTCATCTCCGTCCGATACTGCTGTGCCGTTTTCATCTTTAATCATTTTAAATGAAACAGATGTGTCAGCAATCGCATTTCCGTCTGAATCAAGAACAGTGACATTCTGAACTGATTTTGAAAGGGTCAGAGTATCAGTCTTGTCCTTGCCGTATACATATACATTCTTTGAAGCAGAGCCTTTTGTCTTGTCCGTTGCTGATACTGAGTAAGTACCGCTTGAAACATCAAAAACTGCTTTTCCCAGAGCGTTTGTCTTAACAACCTGCTGCTTTGCGGAAGTAACCTGTTTGTCGTTTTTATCCTTAACCATTACAGCGGTTACATTTAATCCGGATACAGCTTTTCCGTTCTCGTCCTTGACATTGATAGTCATTTTATAATCCTGTTTGCCGAGGACAAGCTCTATGCTCTTTTTGGCGTTTCCTACGGTTATTTTTTTGCTTTCTGTCTGGTAATCTGCTTTTTCAGCGGAAACAGTGTATTCACCCTCCGGAAGATATAACTTAGCAACACCATTTTCATCGGTAGACTTTGCACCTTCCTTGTCAGCAGGAACGGATTCAACCTTTGCGTCCTTGATTACCTTGCTGTTTTCGTCCTTTACCTTAACCTCTACAAGATAATCCTTATGAGGACAATCTCCCATTCCAAATTCATCATATTCAACGGAATAATAGAAATCCGCAAATTTCAGGGTCTTTTCTGCAATTGTATGCTCAAGCTTAATGAATCCTAACAGTACCAGTTCTGCATTTACCCTCGATTTAAGGCTTATATCACCGTCATAACATCCATCCCCGTTTCCGGCATTACAGCTGTGGCGTTCACTTGATGACGGCTTTCCAACGCCTTTCTGTGCTATTGCAGCCTTGGATTCAATACCAAATCTTGGCTTGAGAGATGCTTTTGCAATGCCCTCATTAAGAACAGTCAGTCCTATTTCAATTTCAACACCGACAAAGAGTGTACCCTGAATCTTGCAGGAAGTATCGGTTTTAGGGCCTGATGCAAGATCACTGAATCCTGTATCGCTGTCATAGGCAAAACCTGATGTTTTTGTAATTTTTCCGGAATAATTTATCTCGGCTGAAGCTTCAACTATGATCTTCGGCTTGATAATAACATTGATACCTGTTGAACCCAGCGGTACCTCTGCTTTGGCAAGTGTCCATTCACCCTTTATTTTTCCGGTAACAGCAATAGTCCACTGCAAGGTATGGCTCAGTTTAAGCTCAACATACTGGTAAGTCCACGCAATATAGTATTTCAGACCAATTTCATTTTTGGATTCAAGCCTACCGGATATTGAAACCTCCGCAAAATCCCTCTTATCGAAAATACTAAGTTTATACGACTCACTGTATGACCCCTTTACATCACCCTCCCAGGCATAAGGCTGCGCATAGGCTCTATTCTGAGCGCTGTTTTCAGTTTCATCTGTCTCGTCTGTATCTTCTACAAGACCCTCATAAGTAATGCCCTCATCACAGGTTGAATCATCTATTACGGCTTTTTCCATATCCCCCTCTTCATCAATCCTTAAATATTCAAAGAATTCTTTAAGAGAGGTTTCAGCACCCGTAATGGTAACTGTTGTACCGTCAACGGAAATTGTACCAACCTTAGCTAAAATGATATCATTCACACCGTATTCATAGGCAATTAAATCTCCGGCTTTCAGTGATGTGAAATTCTCATCTGCATTTTCAATAACGTACAGACCGTTTGCGTCATCAGCAGTTTTAACAGTATTAACGCCTGCCGTTTCCGGAATCACAATTACATTTTCATTGTAAACGCCGAAATTATTTGTTTTGTCCTCATCAAGATTGAGTACCCTTCCCTGCTCAAAATCATCTGTGGTCT
>CAMCMW010000253.1 GCA_945876155.1 uncultured Ruminococcus sp.
AGAAAAATCCCCCAGGTATCCATTGTTTTCATTTCTGTCCGGATTGGTGGAATGAAGAAGTGTTCCGAAAAAGCCAATTAAATCAACAGAAACGTTATTGGACAGAATGGGCAGATAAACAAAAAACAATTCATTTGTACTGACGTTAATAAAAATATACCGCAAATCCAAAAGCAAATTTTTAAGCGACATATTAGATGTTTGCAGATAATTCGTCACCGAAATAATCTGTGATAAGATATAATAAAAATTCTGTTTTGAAATCGTACTTTTCAAATACTGTGTTAAAGAAATACAATGTGGTCCGACATAATCAATGGAGTAACGATATAAAAGATAACCCTTTTTCAAGGTCGGGCGGAAAAGATTTTTAACAGAGTTCATTGTAAGCGTTTTCAGTTCTCTTTCGATTAATTCTTCGTCTTTTTGAATCATTACCTGTACAATGGTTCTGTCCGGCTTTTGCCTGATTTTCAGTTTCACTTCTTCGTCACCGCCATTTTTTTGGATTTACATCAGTATTAATATAATAAAAATAGCATAAAATTTCGCACTGTTCAACAGAGTATGCAAAATCCAAAAAAATACTGCAAAAACAAAAAAATGTTGAAAACCGGTGTTTATAGTAAAAAAAGCACCATTACGAATCTTACTCCGTAATGATGCTTTAATTATTTATGTTATTGACACCTCAGCATTACTGTTGCAATCACAAAAATTCCTGCCTGTTCAAGTACAAAACTTCCGCCATATTTTTGGGCTATCATTTCAATAATTGACAGTCCATAACCGTGACCAGAATTATTTTTATCAGTAGGCGTATGTACACCTGACGGTACTGAACCTTCTTTTGCGGTGTTAGTAGTCTTCAGAACAAAGTACTCATTCACGATACCGCTTTCCATTTGCAGTAATGGTTCTTCACCAGATTCAAGTGCGGCTTTTGCAGCATTGTCAAACAGGTTTGAAAACAGACTGCATAACTCCGCAGCGTCACAAGGAATGCGCTCACAATCCTTCATGACAAACTGCATATCAATAGATTTATACGCCGGTTCATTTGCCTTTGTTGTCAGAATAGTATTAATCAGCGGATTGCTGCAATACTGCACCGCTTTAATCTCATCTAATGTCCTGCAAATATCCTCCATTATTTCCTGTGCCTCATTTTTCTGGTCGTCCAGAATAAACTGCTTTGCAATCCTTATGTGATTATTTAAATCGTGACGGATTTTGCTGATATCATCAAATTTCGCTTGTGCAAGTTCATAATATCTCTTTTCTTTTTCCTGTTCAGACTGTTTCATAGAAAGCAGGTAATTTTCTTCAAGCAGATCAATATTCCTGATTGCTGTAAAATACTGAAAATATAAAAGAGCATAAATAATAGATTGAAAAATGTAATCAATAAACAAATCCGAGGCATCTATCTCTGACATTTTTCCATAATGTACTATCAGTAAACCATAATGAACAATTATTATCAAAAGAAAGATTTTAATCTGTGTTTTAGCGAATACCGTGTTGTTATTATTACGTCTCTTTGAAAGAATAATCCAGCATATCAAAAAAATAACTACCATTAAAATGTCACTTGTTAATAATATTCCAAAAGACTTCCATGCACCTCCATCGGAAAAAACGGAAATACTAACTTCACATATTATTTGAATTAAAGCACTCGAAATTATCGACACAACAATGCTGATACAAGACTGTCCAAGAAAAACCAGCAATTTATTTCGGATTTTACCTTCAAAAAAGAATATAAGCACTGCAAGTGCAAGCATAAACTGTAATACAGTACAAATGTATACTGATACGTTGAAAAAAACGCCGCTAAAACTGATTGCCAGCTGAACTGCAAATTCTATACCCAAAATAGCCAAAAACGAAAAACGTTTTTTTAATACATGAGTGAAAAGAAATAAAAAAGCTCCCATCTGTGTAAGAAATGACAGCTGTTTAATCATAAAATGTACGTTATCATTCATAAAACCTTACCAACAAACCTTATGTATAATTTTTTAACGTACGGATAATGGCTTTGACTAATCGGAACTTCCTTGTCATTATCCAGTACAAATGCATATCGGTGCAGTGATGTTACATGGTACATATTCACATAGAAACTCTTGTGACAGTGACAGAAATACTCAGGAAGTGATCCCGCCAGATCATTAAATCTGGAAACAGAAATCAATTCAGTTCCATCTGTATTATAATACCTGGCGTGCCTCATATTATTTTCAATAAATAATATTGATTCGGTTGGAACAGATACAATATTGTTTTTCATGGAAACCAGAATCGTATCCCGCTTTACTTTTTTTGAAACCCTCTGTAAACACAGTTTCAGTCGGCTGAGCGTTACCGGTTTCATCAGGTACGCATCTGCCTCCACTTCAAATACCCTTTCAACATTATGAAGATATCCACTGACAAATATCACAGGTATATAGGGAGTAACACGTTTTTGCAGGTATCTGAAAAATTCAATGCCATTACGATTGTTTTCCAGTTCAATGTCCAGTATCAGCAAATCGCAGCTTTCCAGATCTGCAAGAGCTTCTTCGGCAGTGGTTACAGCTATAATCTCTGCATCTGGCAGAACCGACTGCAGCATTTCTTTTAATTCCTGTGTAAAAGACTCTACATCATCGTATATCATAATTTTCTTCCAGTGCATTCTATCACTCTCCTTCTGCAATATCATATCACATTTCATAGGTTAGTGTCAACTATTATGACGGTTATGATTTTTAGTGGAATATGACTGGGGCAAAATAAATGCACCCTGATTTGTATCAGAATCAGAGTGCTGATAAGTTAGTTACATAAGCATTAGTCCAGTTCCAGGAAACACTCCTGCTCAACCGTTGTTTTTTCATCTGCAATGGCAGAAATAACATCATTAAAAATCATATAATCGGGATTTTCAGCTAATGCTTTAAGCTTTGCTATGTAATCATCATTTTTCTTTAATCCACTGCTTTTATAGCGGTTATAGGAATGGATATCCATATTAAGAGGCTGCAGCGAATGTATGATGTTTTTTTTCAGACGCACAAACATTTTGAAACCGCCGTAATCAATGTCGCCCCAGAAGTAAACTGGTATATCAGTTTCTGCACACAGCCTGCGGAAAAATTCTCCACGCTGTGGACTGTAAAAACCGCCGTGATATACAACCAGTTCCCGTTCAGTTTTATTGTTCAGACAGTATTCGGAATAGTTGGTTTTATTCTCAATTAAAACAATTCTGTCGGTTTCAGATATGTCTATTGAAACAATGTCCGGGACACTTTCACCTGATATGCACGCCCCTTTTGATATGGGAGAGAAGTCAACAGTGCCGTTAGTAAAATGAACTTTTACATTACCGCAGAATTCAAAAACCTCCGGCATCATTATTATCCCGACCTGAGCCAGGACTGCACGGTCGCTTATTTCTTCATCATCCAGCAGATCCGGCTCGGATTTTTTTATGACTGGAATTATATACTGTTTGATTTCCCTTTCAAACTTTTTTGAATCTCCGTATGTTTTAACGCTGAACGCTCTCATGGAAACAGCGTTCCCGTTAAGCTTGTAGAGAGTTGTTAATGCAGCAAGAAAATCTTTCAGGAATATCCGGTCTTTGTTCCATATTCCGGTAAGTTTGTTATTGCTGAGGATATTATCCCGGCTGAATGTAAGATAACTGGATATCCAGCCAGCCGTAACTTCTTTCAGGGCTGTATCAATCAGTCGTATGACTTCGGTTACTTTTGAAGTTCTGCTTTCACGCTTAAT
>CAMCMW010000254.1 GCA_945876155.1 uncultured Ruminococcus sp.
CTGCTCATAAACGGTATGTAAATCACCATCTTCTGAAACAAGGTTGTCAAGCCACTTCTTTATATGATTATGCATGGATACCGGTACGGACGCATACAGCGTATCCAGCAGCATTTTATCCCCGGACTTTACATACCGGATAAACATTTTGTAATACTCTCCCATAAAGAAGGTTTCCACATCAGAAAAACTTTCGGGGTGAATCCTGAAAAATGCTGAAAAACAACACGCATTTACATGACGTTTTACTATTTTTTCATTCGTTACTGAAAAGCTTGGCGGTAAAATATGTCCCCTTATCATTTTTTCAGGTGTTCTGTAAAAATTCAGGTCATGGGACGAAAGCCGGCAAAAAGTGAGTGCATACGCAGCACTGTCAGTACGGCGTCCGGCTCGTCCGGCTCTCTGAATATAATTCGCAGGAGTCGGCGGCATATTTTTCATGAATACTGTTTCCAGATTGCCTACATCAACGCCCATTTCAAAAGTTGTAGAGCAACTTAATACATTTATCTCTTTATTAACAAATTTATCCTGATACCCCTTTGCTGTTTCAAGATCCAACTGAGCCGTATGTTCTTTTATAACAAGATCAGAAATATCAAGTTCGCTGTAAACCCTGTAATAGTGGTTATTCTCAATATCATTCATGTCATAAGGTATGAGTATTCCGTCACACCGGAATTCAGGACAGATATTGTCTGCATTATTTACAGTTATCTTGCCGCATTTTGAGCACACATATTTTGGCATCTTTTCAGAAAATGCACTGTAAACAGTAAATTCGTCAATAAACATACGATAACCGATATTGTCATCGGAAATAATGCTGTTATTCTGCATAAATATCTTATTCCAGAGCAATTCCAGAAAACTGTTTATCTTATCTGTTTCCCAGCCTGTCCCGAAAATCTTTTCTGTTACTCTTGAAAGATAATCCACCCTTGAATTCTTGTTATTTCCGGAAGTCCATATATCTCTGCTGCTGATACGCTCTTCCTGATTTTCCCGGCTGAGTGCTATTGTCTGATTTACAGCTGAATACTGGAAAAATTCCTTGTCATCATCACTAAGTTCAGTAATATTGTCATACTTTAAAGCTGCTTTTTTTCTGAAACTGTCAGCAAGCACATTAATAATTGCTTTTGTCTCATTATTTGGAAACACAGGAAGCTGAATATCACTTCCTTTATAGCAAAATGACAAAATACCAAGCCCTTCAAGACTGTTTCGTTCAAATGAAACCATTTCATTGAGGATAGTTTTCAGTGATTCTTCCTTTCGCCGTTCAGTTTCAAAAATGTTGTGTTTTGAAAATGCTGCTTCAAGGTGACGGCACAGAACTGATGGAGATATTCCGTCGCAATAGTCCGAACTATGTTCCTTTAAGACCTCAACAAGTATACGGCGTCTGAGAAGATTATGGTATGTTGTATCAAAATAGCTTGCAAAATATGCCGCTTCCTGTCTGCTGTCCGAGAAAATAAGGTATTGCTTGGTAAGCTTTTCAGTTTCTGTATACTGAGTATTTTTATTCTGTACCGTCGAAAAGCCGAAAATATCTTCCTCAGTTTCTTTTTCGGGAACTGTATGTATGACCATTTTCTTTGAAGGCAGCTGTCCGTACAGTGCTGTACCTATAACACTCGCAGCTGCTGCCTGTCCCATATAGAAATCCCTTAAAACAGAATTATTTCTTCCGACTGCTTCACAGTTCAGACATTTTTTTACAAAGGTTTTTCCACCCATAGAAGAAGGTCTCATATTTTCTGCCGGGACTCTGACTACATTATGATAATACTTATCTCCGCAGCTGCACATTTTTTCACTCTTCTTCATATCATACCTGCGTACGATAGCACCACATTTTCCGCAAAGAGTATAACTGTTTTTTTCGTCATCCGAAAATTTCTCTCCGTCAAGAAGATAATACTCCACAGCTGACATTTTTCCGGAATAAGGAACTTCACTCCGTTCACTGCTGAAATATGATATCTTACTGTCTGGTCTTTTTACCGTATAACCCTCAATATATATTTCACCGCATCTTTTACAAACTGAAAATTTAAAAACCTTTGAATCCTGATATGTTTTTCTCGGTTCTATAAAAAGATTTTTATTCGGTGCAAGAGAAAGATATGCTCCCTCTAAGGTCCTGATAAAATAATGATAACGTGCATCAAAAAGAGCAACCCCGTTTTTTCTTCCTTTTGAGGCTAACGAAATAAAAGATGTTATAGTTTCGGCAGTCATATTCATTCCGGCAATAACATCATATACTGAAACAGTTGTATTTTCAATAAGTTTTTTCAGTTTATAATAATTTGAATCCTTTGAAATCAGATTATAAACTGTTTCAGCAATGTCATTTCCCCTGATAAGCTCCGGAAAAAACTTTACAGCTTCACTATAAAGCACATCATTATTATTAAATGAATCAATACACTCTGACAAACCTCTGTACATAGAATCCGGAAAACGATAAACCTCGTCCGGTTCAGTTATTCTCACTCTTGACGCTCTTATAATATTTTCATTTCTGAAATTATCAACAGAACAGATAGTATTTGCAAAGTGGATAACTTCTGCGTTATCCCTCTCAGAATTTCCCAGAGTTGCACTTGTGAGGATATACTGTATCTGATTATCAGTTTCAAGCCGTGCTTTCAGACGTTTAAGCAGCATGGAAACTTCTATTCCTGTTGCACCAGTATATGTATGTGCTTCATCAAGAACAATAAACTTCCAGTTACTTCCGTATTGTCCGCTGAATATCGAGTTATCACCAGGACGTATCATAAGATACTCAAGCATGGCATAGTTGGTAACAAGAATATGAGGAGGTCTTTCTTTTATCATTCCTCTGGAAATAATCTCATTCGGAAGCGGTTCACAGTGATTAAGCTTTATAAACTTTATGAGTGCTTTATCCTGTCTGTGTTCAGTTTCCCCTGTATAAACTCCGAATGTGATTTCCGGAGTATCTTTAAGCAGTTCACGAAGCCTTTTTACCTGGTCATTTGCAAGCGCATTCATTGGATATATCAGCAGTGCCCTTACACCTGATGAAAGACTTCCCTGCTCATCTTCACGGAACAGATAATTAAGTATCGGAAGAAGAAATGATTCGGTTTTACCTGAACCAGTACCTGTCGTAATTACAGCATTCTCTCCCCTGTTTATACAGCGGATAGAACGTTCCTGATGTTCATAAAGAGGACGTGTAACCGGCATTGCTTTCTGATTGAGTTTTCTGAAATATGGTGATATCTCGCCTTCTTCAATCAGTTCGTCTAAAGATTCTCCGGATTTGAATGAATCAGTTGCATCGAGATACGGCCCTTTTGAAAAATAGCTTTCGTCTCTGAGCTTACTTCTGAATATATCAAAATATTCTTTATCATTGATATAGAATGCAGTTTCAATATATCTGAGATAATATCTCATTATTTCTTCTGATGAATTGATTGGGTCAAACATGAAACCTCCTAAATCTTAACAGCATAATGATCGGGAAGAGAGTATGAATTGTAGTCATGTATGCCGATTTTGTCACAGCAAAGATACCCCTTTGCATTTTCATAGATAAATCCGTCGCCGTCACCATCAGTAACAGTAAAGGTAATACTACTGTCATTCTTTTCAAGCAGTTCAATATGAACCGGATTTGCGTCCTCAAAATAAATCCTGTCCCCGAACTGATTATGATAAAACGCACAGGCTGTATATACACCTGATTCTCCATTATCACTGCTTTTTATATCCTCACAATAAAAATTATTTACAC
>CAMCMW010000255.1 GCA_945876155.1 uncultured Ruminococcus sp.
AAATGCAGAAACCATGAACTTAAAGCCGGATGTCCGTATTATTACTGTGATTTGACAGGCGCGTCTGTTATTAATTTCCCAACAAAAGAGCATTGGAGATCACCCTCTAAACTGTCGTATATTATCGATGGACTTAACTGGTTTGTTGATAATTATCAAAACCTTGGTATTACTTCAGCAGCATTTCCACCTTTAGGATGTGGAAACGGCGGATTGCCCTGGGAAATAGTCGGACCACTAATGTACCAGAAACTAAAGAATCTGCCAATCTATATTGAAGTTTATGCTCCTTTCGGTACAAAACCTGAGCAGCTTAAAAAAGAATTTTTAGAAAAAACCGATATAAGCCAGCATAATAATATTATAGGTGCAAAACTTAATAAGCTGAATCCAAACTGGTATTTATTGCTGTATGTTGTACAGGAACTGAGCAAAAACAGATATTCCTTACATGTTGGCAGAACGATATTTCAAAAGATTTGTTATGTTCTTACACGTAATGGTGCAGACATGGGATTTGTTTTCACTAAAGGCACCTATGGTCCTTATTCATCTCAGATAAACGAAGCAATTATGCTGTTGTCAAATGCTAATCTCATGCAGGAGACATCATTTGGCAGAATGATGAAAATGTCTGTAAGTACAGATTTTTTGTTTGACAAAACCAAGTTTTCAGATACGGAAATTATCGCCGCTGAAAAAACCATTGATTTATTCAGCAGAGTAAAGAATTCTGAACAGGCTGAAATGATTGCTACTGTTTTGTATGCTTATGATTGCCTGACAAAATCAGGTGAATCAATAGCAGATATTGATGTTTATAGTTTTGTCATGGACTGGAAAAAGCACTGGGAGAATGATAAAAAGGATGCTGTTTGCGATACTATAAAAAATCTTGCTATTCTTGGACAGATTAATGTATTATACAGCAGCAAAATCGCATACAATGCTGATATATAGAATAAATTAAAAAGCGAAAAAAACAAACTGCGGTGTAAAAGCCGCAGTTTTCTGTTATATAAGATTAATTGTATCAATAAGCATACTGTATGCTTCAGAATTAAAAATACTCACACAATATAATCAGTCGAAACAAAATCAGAAACAATTTTCAGAAACTCATCTGGACGGTCATAGAAACAGCTGTGACCTGCGTTTTCGATAACTTCGAGCTTTTTTTCAGGAGCTGAAATGTCATCGAAAATCTCCTCAAACAGACTTGCATGGCAGACATAATCCTCGTTTCCGAAAACAAACAGCAGCGGTATTTCAAAGTTTGTATTCCGCCTGAAATCATACTCCATCATCGTTGTATAAGACCTGTCAAACATCGTGTAATCGTGCTTAAACATCGACATTTTTTCTCTGAAATCCAAAAAGGGTGATTTCATCAGTTCCTTTACCGGAAATGGTCTTGCATGCTTTGAAATGTATTTCGTTCCCAGCATATTGTAAATCCTGTAGCTTTTCATGAATTTCCTGGTCATTTTCGGTTCGGTTGGAATTGTACTTTTAAAGTATTGTATTTTTTTCAAATCGCCTTTGTTCTGACTATCCGAAGCAAGTTTTTCAACCGTTTCACAGGTCACCTCAAAGCCTTTGTAAAACTCTGTATACTGCCCAACCCCGATATAGCACAGCAGATTTTCGGGATGCCTTTTTGCATATTCGGCGGCGATTGCACTGCCCCAGGAAAAGCCCATAAGTATCAGCTTGTCAAACTCGCAGACTGTGTGCAGATAGGAAATTACATCATCAATGTCCTGTACATAATCTTCAAGAGTTCCTGTGCCTGCAATAGCTTCAGCGTTGTTTTTGTTGGCGAAATAGGTCTTGCAGGAATTGCACTGGTCCCAGTTTACTACCGTAAATTTATCCTCCCAGCCCCTTTGAACAACATTGCAAATTCCTGCTAAAGAACCACCCGGACCGCCATGCACAAACAGTAAAACAGGATTGTTTTTACTCCTGCCTCTTATCTGAACATACTGCTTTATGCCGTTTATCATGGGGTATTCATACAGGTAAATTCCATTTTCGCTGTCCGGAAACAGAACCTTGTTTCTTTTGCTTTTACTCATAATCTTCTCCTTTCGGCGCTGAGATTAAATACAGATTCCTGAGACTTGCGTTTTCGCTTTGCTTGTACTGATACTTGTCAACAACCCCTAAAATCTCCCTCATCATTTCAGAAAAATCCTTATCCGATAATTCCACCGCATAATTCAGCAGAAAAAGCTTATCACGCTCAACGTCAGCATTTTCGTTCTGAAAATAATTGTCGTATAAACTGATAATCTGCATAAGACTCATAGTGACAATCTTCATGCTGTCCTCGTGGGATTCCGGGCTGTTTATCCAGATATCCTTGATTGCATAGATATTTTCAAGCTGACCTCTTACTTTTCTCGTTTCTGCAACATAAATTGCTCCGACCTCCAGCATTTTCTCAACCTTACGGTAAAGAGTTGCCCGTGGAATACCTGAATTTCCCGATAAAATATCTGATATTGACACCTGCTTTTTCACCCGTATCATCTGCAATATCTTGTTTGAAACAGGATCTGTAAGCACCTTAATCAGTTTTTCCATATTTCCCTCCACTAATCTCATTTATGATATTAGTATAATATGCTTTTCCACAATTGTCAAGAGGAAAAAGAAAAAATCAGATTGCTTCGAGGTGGCTAATGCCTGTTATAAATCATGGATGTCATTGAAATGATTTTTGAAGTAATCACGTTGTGTTGACAATGTGATCGCAATGTGATATGATATTAATGAAAGGAGTTGTTTTTTATGCCGAACACTAACATGAATATCCGTATTGACGCTGATGTAAAAGCCACTGCCCAGGAACTGTTTTCAAGTCTTGGAATGGATCTGTCTACTGCTGTAAACATATTTATTCGTCAGGCAATTGCCTATGGAGGAATCCCGTTTACTATTCAGCAGCCTCGCTTTAATGCTGAAACTGAAGCTGCAATTCAGGAAGCAAGGGATATCTCTGCCGGAAAAATTTCTGCAAAAGCTTACTCATCTGCAGGTGAATTATTCAGAGAGCTTGATGAAGAATGCTGAAATTATAGTGAAAGCAAAAAATTATTTTTTGCTTTCACTATAATTATTTATTTTATTGCCTTGCACATCCGCTTACTTCATAAGCTCCGTGCATATCGGCTAATAGTAAACAAAAAAATTTCGTTTACTATAATAACAACAAGCAAGTTCCGAAAAGACTATAAACTTATAAAGAAACGAGGATATCCTATTAAGATTCTTGAAGAAGTTCTTGATAAGCTTTTAGCCGGTGAGACTTTGGATGAAAAGTATCGTGACCATGCACTTGTCGGAAATTACATTGGGTTTCGCGAGTGCCATATTCAGCCGGACTGGCTGCTGATTTACAGTATTGAAAACGATAAGCTGATTCTGACTGCTTAACGCACAGGTACTCATGCAGATTTATTTTGAAACACACTTCCGTGTGGAGTAAATTAAATACAGGTGATAATTGAAAAATCGAAATTTGTTCCAGTGTTCCAGGTAATGATTTTATTATAAAAATCATATATGTTCCAATGTTCCAGGCAATAATTATTATTACAGCAAAAATATGTTATAACATAAGAAAATATTTTGAATAATAAAAAAATGTAAAACATTGGAACACTGGAACATTTATAAAAAAACTGCGGCTTTTACACCGCAGTTTTCTGTTATATTAGATTAATCGCATCAATAAGCGTCTGAATATCCAGATGTGTATAGACGCTTTCGGTCA
>CAMCMW010000256.1 GCA_945876155.1 uncultured Ruminococcus sp.
ATACAAAGGCGCACTGCCTCTTGTTCTGAGAAATTCATCACTGTAATCAAAGCTGTCCGAGTAAGGCAGTTCAAGGAGTTTGTACGGAAATTCCGGTTTTTTCACTGAATCCGTACCGTATACATTTTCCACGCTTAATGTAGTACAAGTCAGAATGGAATGAGGCTTGACGTCAAGGCGGTAAAAACAGCCGGTCTTATTCTTTGCCGGAATAATTTTGTCAGTGACTATGAACCACTCCGAATCAAATCTGCCCCCATCTTCCGGTCCTCTCGTTTCAACGCAGTATACCTCGGAATCTGCCTTTTTCACATTCCTTATGCAGACGTTATACTGCCTTACATTGTCAGAATCATTGGTAAGTATAAGGGTGTAATCACCGCTGTCGGACATAAGAGCTATGTGATTTTCAGTTGTTTCGGTGATATGATGATTTTCCTTTCCGTCACCGAAACAGGCGCTTTTTATATACTTCCAGCCCTTTTTCACAAAATACGTTATATGAGCCGCACCCCACAGTCCTGAGTCAGTTTCATAATACCCCGACCACGGCTGTTCTGCAGTAACAAGCTGTTTTGGAGCGTAGTTTGAACCGGTGTAATATGCGGACACAGCCGGCTGATACTCATACATTACCATTGAACCGTGGCAATAGCTGTTTATTATACGATTGGTCACGTCAATGACTGAATTTATTCCGGAAATACCCGAACCGTCGGCGTTGACCGAGTACTTTGACACGTTGCATGGAGCGATACCCTCGCTGTACCATATTTCCTTGCCGTATTTTTCATTGAGCAGACTGGTATTTTCATCGCCGTAGGTAGTGTAGTGCAGACCGATAACATCAACGGCATTTCTAAGCCTTTCATTTTCCACCATCTGCTTTGCGATATTCCTTGTGCTTACCTCGTCCGACGCAACTATTTTTATTTTGTCATAGTCGTATCTGCGGTTCTTTTCGGATTTTAACCGTTCGGAAAAATAAATTATCCAGTCTGTGTCAGCCTTTCCGGTTTCATTGGCATCAGCACTGATAAAGTCAAATTTCAGACCAAAGGTGTCATAAGCAGCATCAACAGTTTCCTTGTACCACCTATATCTCGCCTCAAAGCCGTCCTGACGGCTTTTCTCAAACGCCTTTGCCACCCATGCCGGTTCTCCCCATCTGAGCAAATCTATCGTGATTTCCGGATTGATTTTTTTAGCGTCGGCGGCAAACATAAAGCCAGCTCCTCTGGTAACGTCTGCTTTTTCGTCTTCATACCTCTTGACGCACGCCTCCGTACCGGAAGATGAATTTATATCAGCTCCGAATTCTATTTTAATATGTGTAAGTCCGGCTCCGTAATCCGGTCTGAACAAAAGCTCCATTATCTCCTGATAGGATTCCGGATTTTTTGCCTTGTAGTCCATAAGAAGTCTTGATGAATTGTTGCCTGTAACAGCGCCGAGTCCTCTGAAGGAATTTGCCGGATTAAGGTCGGCGGTGGTTCCGTCAATAATCAGTTCCTTAACTAAGCTGTTCATAAAAGTCCTTTCTGTTGTGCTTTTACGGTTCGGCAATCAGAAACTTGATCTTCTTTCCCTCTGCCGTAAACATCTGTTCATGTTCTGTTATAAAATTCTCTGCAAATCCGCTTTCGTGCAGGTCATAGGTCTTATATTTTATTTTATATCCCGCCTGTTCAAAATATTCAAAGGATTCGTTAAAAAGGTCGTCATCATCAGTCTTGAACCAAAGTTCGCCGTTTAAAAATTCCTTGTATTTCACAAGCTGTCTGTAGTGTGTAAGACGCCTTTTCTTATGCTTTGACTTAGGCCACGGATTGCAGAAATTTACATATATCCTCTCAATATTATCTTCCCTGCAAAATACATTGTCTATCTGCTCTATATTTTTTATAAATATTCTCACATTGTCCAGGGGCAGATTCTTTTTCTCATACTCCGCCTCGATTTTTCTCTTTGCCAGCACCAGCATTTCGTTTTTTATGTCAACTGCAATAAAGTTTTTCTCCTGAATTGCAGAGGCAGCCTGTGATATGAAACCGCCTTTGCCGCAGCCCAGTTCAAGATAAATCGGTTTTCCGTTGTTAAATTCATTCTGCCACTTTCCTTTGAGTTCCTCTGGTGTGTTTATACAGAAATTGCAGGCGTCAAGCTCCGGCTTTGCCCACGGTTTACATCTTATTCTCATTTTTTATACCTCTCCAAATACAAATTTATTTCATTATAACATATTTTCACAAAAATATCATCTCTTTTTTCAAAAAATACGAAAATTTTTATTGACAGATTTCTGAGAAATGATATAATAAAAATTGTACGAAATGCAATAAAACACGAAAGGAAATTTGTTAAATGAAAATATATGATATCGTTCCTGACTATCAGAAAGCCGGAGTTTCAGCTGAGGGACTCAATGCACAGTTATTTGATTACACCCTTAACGTTTCACCGGAAATAGGACTGCGTAACCGTCCGGCTGTTATAATCTGTCCGGGAGGCGGCTATGAGTTTCTCTCCGACCGTGAAGGACAGGCTGTCGCAATGCGTTTTTCCTCCCACGGAATCAACGCTTTCGTTCTCAAATACAGCATCTGCACTCCTTTCCCCGCTGCACTGCTGGAAATCGCTGAGGCAGTTAAGTTTGTGAGAGATAATGCGGAAAAGTTCGACATAAACCCTGACAAGATTTTTGTATGCGGTTTTTCAGCCGGCGGTCACCTTGCGGCAAGTCTGGGTACTCTCTGGAACAGTGATTACCTTAAAAATATCCTGGGCGATACTGAAATTTACAAGCCCAACGGCATGATTCTTTCCTATCCGGTTATCACAAGCGGTAAGTTCTGCCACCAGGGTTCTATTGACAATATTATCGGGAAAGAACCGTCAGAGGAAATACTGGAGCTTGTTTCCCTTGAAAAACAGGTCACAAAGGATACCCCTAAGACATTTATCTGGCACTGCGCTGATGACGGCTGTGTTCCTCCGGAAAATACCTTCGACTTCATTAAGGCACTGAGTGCAAACAATATTTCCTTTGAGTGTCACATTTTCCCTTACGGCGGTCACGGTCTTGCTATGTCTGACGATTCGACAGCCAGCTATGACGGTCACATCAATCCGGTATGCGCACAGTGGTTTAAGCTTGCAGTGGAATGGGTATGGAGGGAAATTTAATTTATTTAAGTTTTCTGCATACTATTGCAAAGAAAATAAAATTATGCTATAATAAATTTTAATACAATATTTCACAGGAGAGTTGAGTTATGTTTAAGATTGTTCACAAACGTGTGCTTAATCCGGCTGTAGTGCTTATGGATATCGAAGCACCTTTTATTGCAAAAAAAGCAAAAGCCGGACAATTCATAATTTTCAGAATTGACGAAAAGGGCGAAAGAGTTCCTCTTACTATCGCAGGCTACGACAGAGAAAAGGGTACTATCACCATTATTTTCCAGATTGTCGGTGCAACAACCGAGCAGCTTGCTACCTTAAACGGGGGTGATGCACTCCTTGACGTTGCAGGTCCTCTGGGTATTCCTACTCACATTGACGAAAGCGCTAAAAAAGTATGCGTAATCGGCGGCGGCGTAGGCTGTGCTATTGCTTATCCACAGGCAAAGGAACTCTTTGAAAGAGGTCTTGAGGTTGACGTTATAACTGGTTTCAGAAGCAAGGATATCGTTATTCTTGAGGACGAGTTCAAAAAGACTTCAAGCAATCTCATTGTCTGCACAGACGACGGCAGCTAAGGCAAAAAGGGCTTTGTTACC
>CAMCMW010000257.1 GCA_945876155.1 uncultured Ruminococcus sp.
ATTTTATCGAAACTGCAACAGAATCGATTTAAAGCCATAAGGGTTTCTTAATTTCAAAATGCTTTTTTATTATCACTTTATTATCCATTACTATTATATTTATAATATTTTTAAAATAATATACAATAGTATAATGATATTATTATACCGACACATTTTTTTTAAAAAGATTAATAAAATAAGAATAGATTAATTAAAACTGCCCCGTAAGGGGCTGGCACTGTGACGAACCGAAGGTGAGGAACAGGGTCATTGCTGCACGCAGTGCCACTGCCCGTGCAGGGCATAATTGTAGCTTTTTCATGTTTCACTGTTCTCATATAAAATAGTTCCTGATATCATCTTCATATAATCAATCCACTATTTCCAGGCGAAAAAAGTCCTGATAAAAAATCAGAAGCCAGACATTTCTCTGTATAAAATGCATCATACAGAGTTTCAAGATTTTCTGTAGAGTATTCTATTTCTTTTGAGTAATTCTTTGCGATAATAACTAAATTATCAAAATCCGAATCAGACCTGCATTCCCACAGATACGCAATCACCCATGTGCTTAATACAGCTAATTTCACCTTTGATAAAATCTCGTTATCGAATACACCTTTAAGAAAATATCTGTAAATAAAATATACTGCTATTCTCCGCAAGTATATCTCATTCTGACTCCTAAATCCCTGGTAACTGTCTGAAAACCTCATACTATCGTAAATATATGGAATCCAGTTTTCATCAATCGGTTCAAGCTCAGTAAAAATATGGAGGATTGATTTTATATCCGGAGAACGTGAAACTATATCATTTTTCCATTCAGGAATTGTATAGTCTTCATTATCAATGCAAAACTGCAGTTCTTCTGCAAAGCAGATAATACATCCGATTAAATCAGAAAAATCAGAATCCTTACACAAATGCTCAATAATAACCTGACGTGATTCATTCAGAAAATCAAAGAGTAATTTATCCGGATAATCAGATTCATCTTCTGATATACTGCTTTCGGTAAGAGAAAAATCTTCTGACATAATCAGTCTTGCAGATGCCTCACAGCAAAGACCAGTTCCGCCCTCTTTAATATTCCCGAACCACTCGTAAAACCTCGGATGGTCAGTACAAATCTGACAAAGGCAATCTTCACCAAGTTTTGTATAAATATCGCAAAGATTTCTGCTGTCAAGAAAAGGACAACGTTCTTTTTCAGTCAGAACAAAACAGCCATCAGAGATATTCTGTTTTAAACGTTTCCCGAAATCACCGCCAATATTCATATATTTTTCAAGTGCAAGAGCATCTATATCAATCTCCCAGCCTATGCAGCAATTATCACTGCATTTATCAGCCAGGCACCTGAATTTATCATAATATGCAGGTCTGCGAAAAATCATTTAAGGTTCTCCATTCTTATTACATTTCCGTTTATTTTTTACTGATTGCCTGTTGTCCTTTTCTGAACTGAACAGCTGTTTTGCCTTCTTTGGCTTTAAAAGTCCTCATAAAATGGCTTGCATTGTTAAATCCGCATTGTGCTGCTATTTCAACTATTGTCAGACTTGTATCGGATAAAAGTGTTTTAGCCCTGCTGATTCGTGCATTGATATGGTCTTCCTTGAACGGCATTTTAAACTGAAGCTTATATATTTTTCTGAAATAACCGCCGCTTATCCCAAGTTTGTCTGCAAGATTTTCCGAATTCCATTCAAGCTGAGGTGAAAGGTAAATCTCTTTCCTTATCCTTTTAAGCTGTACTGAATAATCAGTAACACAGTTTTTCTGACTGCTGTTATTCAGCGTTCCGGTTTTTACAGAATTCAGCAGTTCTTCTATATCATTTAATGAAGTTACTTCTGAGAAATCACAGTTTATGTCCGGTATTTCCGGAAAAACAGGCTGTCCCTGTAATCTTTGGATCATCTGTTCCAGAGCAATCAAAAATCTGTTTGCGGCTTCATTTTCTTTTTCACTGCAGTCCAGCCGCATCAGTACAGCAAAGATCTTTTCACCTGTTCTTGCACATAGTTTGTCAGCAGAACAAAGCATGGTCAGCGCATTTGCTACGACAATATCTATTTCTGTTTTCCTGTTCAGCGGAGGAGCAATATATTACGACCACGAAAAAACGAGCATCATGCAATGACCTTTATCTTTTTGGGCTTCAGCAATAAAATCATCAGCGGCTCTGAAAAGACCTTTTTTATTAAGCATACCTGTAAGCTGATCCCGGACAGAGTATTCTTCTATCACTTTGTCCATGTGTTCAATATACATTTTGTTTCTCAGCGTATGCAGACCGTTGGCAAGAGAATCACGCCAGTATTGCAGAAAAGTATCTATATGATATTTTCCGCCGTTTTCGTAGTACATTGCCATATATCCGAGATTCCATGAATTATAGTGTATAGGCACAAGAACAATGAACTGAGGTTCATGCTCCTGCTCAAGTCCCGGAAGTATCTTTCTGGTTTCAAAAAGGTAATTGTCACGCTCGTTATTATACTGCTTTTTTGACAGGAGCAGCAGCATATTCCGTGTATATCCCCTGTTATCTTCTACCGCTTTGCCAAATGGAAAATCACTCTGCCAGTAGTCACACAAGCATATATCCAGCTGTAAAAGTTCCGGGATAAGATGTGTAAGAGTGTCAATTTTCTCTGTAAAATCCTTCAGATTTTCAGCCTCGGACATTTTTACCATGAGGTTTGAGTTGAGATATGATTCCTGTATAGTTCTGTTCTGAATTATATTATAATATACCTTTGAATTATTTCTTTTCGGAAGACAGCCGCAGCTTTCCCCATATCTTATATGGTACCTCTTGCTGATACTGCATTCAGTTTTTTCAGATCTTATGATTTCATTGAGCTTTGACACAGCTTTAAATGCCAGTTCTTTTTCTTTATGCACAACAGTCGTTATTGCAGGTTCATAGGACAAAGCTTCAAGATTTCCGTCATATCCTGTTACTGCAATCTGTTCAGGCACTTTTATTCCATGACTTTTAAGTGAATCACACAAAGCTACTGCCATAGTATCGTTTGTACATACTACAGCTTCGGGCATTTCAGTTTTACCCTCTGCAATGCTGTCCGCAAGAAGCTTTGCACTGTTTTTCCAGAAATCACCGTAAAAGTAATTATTGCTGTCCAGTTCATAGTGCTCCATTGCCGTCCGGAATCCGGCAAGCCTTTCTTCGGCTTCGTATGAACCTCCGGGACCGGTAAGACAATATATTTTTTCGCAGCCGTGAACAGTTATGAGATGCTCTGTAACGGCAAACACCTCATCTCTCTGTGAAGTATATACATAAGGAAAATCGTCCTGCTTCATTTCAAGTGCAACACAAGGCATACCGGTTTTTTTGATAATATCAGTTATATATCCGATAACACGGTAACTGCGGAATCTTCCTGCTGCAAATAAAATTCCGTCAAGCTCCACACTGCATAAAAGCTCATATATTTTTTCTTCTCCATGAACATAATCACTTTCAACAAATGAATCAAGGGAGTTTGAAGCATTTGTAAAAACCACTATATCATATCCAAGCTTTCCTGCCTGCGAATATATTTCATTAATCAGTTCCGATTCAAGCGGATCAATAACAGCAGGTATGATTACTCCTATTTTTCCGACAGCTTTCATATCACACCTCCACTTCAGTCAATTTACATCTTAATAATAACATATTTTTTCAAAATATTCAATACAATTTGTGCAAAAGTATCACTTTTTATTGCGTTTCTGAATCTTACAGACTGAAAAATCCCACTTCTTACTGTT
>CAMCMW010000258.1 GCA_945876155.1 uncultured Ruminococcus sp.
TTTTTGGAGGCATAGTATGAGGAGAGAAGAGGACCGGTCATAAATCCGGCGCTGGAGGCTATATTCAGAATGTGTCCGCTGTTACGGCTTTTGAAATCACGCAGAAAAAGCTTTGTCAGAATATGGACTGCTTTTATGTTCACGTTTATAAGGTCAAGCTCGTCCTGCAAATCGGTCTTGTCAAATTCGCCGAAAATACCATAGCCGGCGTTGTTCACAAGTAGGTCTATGCTCTGACCTTTACAGCGGTCATACAGTTCAAACACGGATTTTTCGTCTGCAAGGTCAAGAGGGATAATCTGTGCATTGGTTTTAAGCTCGTCTCTGAGCTTTGTGAGATTTTCTTCGTTTCTTGCGGTAAGTATAAGCTCCCAGCCCAGTGAAGAAAGATACCTTGCCATATCACGGCCGATTCCTGAACTTGCGCCTGTAATAAGTGCTTTCATAGTTAAAATTTCCTTTCAGATAATATGTTATTATTTATTATAGCACATTTTCGGAACTTTTTGACCTGTTTAATCTGAAAATTTTATGAAAATTACTAAAAAATTATTAAAAAGTATGGACTTATAAAAAGTAATATAGTATAATTATATTTATGAGCCTGTTTATAATGGATTAAAATAATAATATTTCACGGAGGTTTAAAATAATGTTAAGAAAGTGGAAAAGAATTATTGCGGCTGTACTTTCATCTGCAATGATTTTTACGTGTGCCGGATGCACGTCCGGAAAGAATACAGCGTATGCTCTTACGGTTGACGGCTATCAGGTCAAGGCTGGAATTTATATTTACTATTCCTATACAGCGCTGACTGAGGCGAAGAACCTTGCTGCCGGACAGGACGAAAATCTTGACGTAACTGACGAGGACGCACTTAAAAAGGTCAAGCTGGAGGGCAAGGATTTCCTTGACTATGTAAAGGACAAGACAACTGAAAGCTGTATTAATCATGTTGCAGTCATCAAGCACTTTGACGAACTGGGACTTTCACTCACAGATGAGGAAAAGGAAGAAATCAACGATTATGTTGAATCAAACTGGGAAGCAAATGAGGATATGTTTGAAGGAAATGGTATCGGCAAGGACTCACTGAAAGAAATCATGACTTCAAGCTATAAGAGTGACGCTATTTTTAAAGCTTACTACGGCGAAGACGGCAGTGAAAATGTAACTGATGACCAGTTAAAGGAATATTACACTGAAAACAATGCCAGAGTAAGATACATTGACATGGATCTCCATGACGCTGACGGCAACGACCTTGACGATGCAGGCAAGAAAGAAATCCAGGATATGGCTGACGATTTCCTGAAGAGAGCAAAGGCTGCGTCTGACGAAAAAGAAATGCTGGAAAAATTCAATGAATTCCAGGAAGAATATGACGAGTTTGTAACAAACCAGGCTGCTGAGGCATCAGGCGAAGAGGAAACAATTGAGGCAGAAACAGAGGCTGAAACCGAAGAAGAAACTACAGAGGCAGTAGCAGAGGAAGAGGCTGAAGATAATGAAAGCGATTCTGAAGAAACTGCTGATGAAGAATCAGAAACAGAGGAATCTGACGAAGAGGCTGTTACAACTGCTCCGGAATCAGCGGAAAGCGAAGAAACAACCACTACTACAACAACTTCACCTTATGAAAGTGAGAAAATTATTTCTGTAGTAACCACAGAAGAAGGTACAAAAGAAGAGGACGTTAACTACACACCTTCCAAGAAGTGCTACGACTGGATTTTCAATGACGCTGAAACAGGTGTTCCGGCTATAGTTGAGGACGAGGACACAATGTACGTTATTGTAAGATTTGATATTACAGAGCGTATGACAGAAGATGATCTGTGGACTGAATCCAATGTTGAAAACGTAAGATATGATATGTTCTCCGATGATTTACAGGATATGCTGGAATCATGGGGAAATGAATATGAAGTTGTGAAGAACGAAAAGGCATATAAGCGTTACGACCCATTAAAGATTGAAGCTGAATAATTTTTCAGACACCCTGATTTTTTCAGGGTGTTTTTTATAGCTGCTTAATAAAAATCAAAAAAATCATATATAATTCTTATATTTCTATTGAAACTTAGGTGTGTTTTATGCTATAATAAATGCAACTGCATTTATTATAATTTATTTTTAATGCCCTTGCAGATACGCAAAGCTTGATTTGCGTATCTGCAAATCGGGCAATTATAGCAAAAAATCTGGGATTTTATACTATAATAAAACATAAATATGTTTTTGGAGGGATCAGAGTGCGTATACTTGGAATAGATCCGGGATATGCGATAGTCGGATTCGGAGTAACTGATTATTCCGGGATAAACTTTGCGCCCCTTGAATACGGTGCGATCCTGACAGAGGCACACACAGATTTTCCCCAGCGGCTTAAAAACATTGCAGATGATATGGACTACATACTGGAAAAATTCTCGCCGGACTGTATGTCAATAGAAAAGCTGTTTTTTACCAATAACCAGAAAACGGGTATTGACGTGGCACAGGCAAGGGGAGTTATCATTCTTTCAGCAGTAAGGCATGATGTACCGGTTTTTGAATATACGCCGCTCCAGGTAAAACAGGCGGTTGTAGGGTACGGTAAGGCGGATAAAAAACAGGTCATGGACATGACAAGGCGTATTTTAAAGCTTGAACAGATTCCAAAGCCTGACGACGCCGCTGACGCTCTGGCACTTGCTATCTGTCATGGTCACTGCTGCAAGGGAATAAGGAGTAAAGTGAAATGATATACAGTTTAAGAGGAAAGCTTATACATAAAGAGCCGATGCTTGCGGTGGTGGAATGCGGCGGCGTGGGGTATGCCTGCCGTACTACCTGTTCCACAGCCTCTCAGCTTGATGCTGTGGGAAAGGAAGTAAGCCTTTACACATATCTTTATGTGAGAGAGGACAATATTGAGCTTTTCGGATTTTATACAATGCAGGAATTAAACTGCTTTAAAATGCTTATTACCGTTTCGGGAGTAGGTCCTAAAGCGGCGCTTGCGATACTTTCGGATATTGACTCACAGCGTTTTGCACTTACTATTGCCTCCGGTGACAGCAAGGTATTTACCAAAACAAAGGGAGTAGGTCCGAAGCTTGCCCAGAGGATTGTTCTGGAGCTGAAAGACAAGATTGCCAAAGAGGCTACATCTCAGGAGCTTGCGGACGGCTTTAAAGTTCCGGAGACAGTTTCCGGTGACAACGTATCAGAGGCTATGTCTGCACTTATGGTACTGGGTTACACTCAGGCGGAGGCTGCCGGAGCAGTTTCAAAAATTGACAGCAATCTTGATTCGGGAGAGATTATTAAACGTGCGCTGAAAATTATCGGCAGTCAGATGAAATAACAGGAGAAAAAAGTGATAGAAACAGGAGATATGGAGTTTGAGAGCAGAGCAGTCGCTCCGGAATATACCGAGGCTGACAACGAAACGGAATTTACCCTCCGCCCTCAGACGTTACAGGAATACATAGGACAGGACAAAGTCAAGGAAAATCTTGCAATATATATCGAGGCTGCAAAGCGCAGAGGAGATCCCCTTGACCATGTTCTGCTTTACGGTCCTCCGGGACTTGGCAAGACCACTCTTGCAGGAATAATTGCCCATGAAATGGGTGCAAATCTGAGAATAACAACAGGTCCAGCCATTGAAAAGCCGGGAGATCTTGCGGCACTGCTTACCAATCTTTCGGCAAATGACGTGCTGTTCATTGACGAGATACACAGGCTTTCAAGGGCAATCGAGGAAATTC
>CAMCMW010000259.1 GCA_945876155.1 uncultured Ruminococcus sp.
CGCAAGCCTTCTTGATAAGAACTGCTGCCGGCGGTGTCTTTGTTACGAATGAGAATGAACGGTCTGCATAAACTGTAATAACAACAGGGATAATCATACCGATATCATTCTTTGTTCTTTCGTTGAATTCCTTTGTGAACGCCATGATGTTAACACCGTGCTGACCGAGTGCCGGACCAACCGGTGGTGCAGGTGTTGCTTTACCTGCCGGAATCTGAAGCTTTATATAGCCTACTACTTTCTGTGCCATGCTTTTCGCACCTCCAAAATTGTGGTAACACCGAGGCAATGACAAAATTTTTGCCTCTCCCACTTTAAGCATCTGCAGCTTTTCGTTTTTTTAACTTAGTCATCAAGCTTAATAACCTGGTTTAACGCCAGTGTAGCCTGAGTTTCACGACCGAACATTGATACAAGTACATCAACTGTTCCGTCTTCGATATTGATTTTTTGTACTATACCGACAAAGCCGTCCATAGCAGTTCCGGAAACCTGAACCTGGTCTCCCACTTCAAAATTGACTTCAACAGTTTTGCTGTCGATATCAACGCCCAGCGCACGTACTTCGTCCTCTGAAAGGGGAGTCGGTTCCGAGGCAGGACCTACGAATCCGGTTACGCCTCTGGTATTTTTTACAACATACCATGAGTCATCGGTATAAACCATTTTCAGCAAAACATAGCCCGGATAAGTTTTTCTTTCAACTTCCTTGGTTTTGCCGTCGGTAATTTCAGTTACCTTTTCTGTCGGAACTCTCACTTCAAGGATAAGGTCGTGAAGCTTTCTGTTTTCCACAACTTTTTCAATATTCTGTGCGACCTTGTTTTCATAGCCCGAATACGTGTGAATGACATACCATTTTGCTGCTTCTGACATCTGAAATCCTCCCTAAAGTTTAAATGTTCGTCCGTGTTTTAGTCCCCGATACCCAGCAGGAACTTAAAGAGTTTGAGCAGACCGAAATCAAGACCGCCTACGAAAGCGCTTGATATTACCAGTGTTACCAGAACAACGAAAGTGTTGTTGAACACCTGTTTTTTGCTTGGCCATACAACCTTTTTAAATTCGCTTTTTAAGTCTCTGAACCATTTAGCCACTCTGTTGGGTTTCTTTTTCCTGGACTTGTCCGAGGTCTTCTTTTCTTTTTTGGTTTCTTCCTTAGCCATTTTCAAGACCTCCCGAATTACTTGGTTTCCTTGTGAAGAGTATGCTTCTTACAGAACTTGCAATATTTGTTCATTTCAAGTCTGTCAGGATCATTCTTCTTGTTTTTCTTCGTACAATAGTTGCGCTGCTTGCATTCTGTACAAGCTAAAGTAACCTTTACTCTCATATCGGCACCTCCTGACGATATTCCTCCGTTTTGCGGAAAATAAATAGTTTGCCTCCCTCAGTTCAGAGGAGCAAAAAAATAACCCCCTGAAAGAGGTAACACTATTATACCACATCTTTTCCTGAAAGTCAAGGTTAAAATATAATTTTCCGGAATTTTTTTCGGCTGCACGTTATATAATAGTATAAATGCCGGTCTGTCAGCTTGTTTGCAATACGTTCGTATGCGTTCGTATACGAATTATACCGATAAAGATAAAGATACAGATAAAGATACAGATAAAGATAAAGAAACAGATAATTTGCAATACGTTTGTAGCACTCGGTAGCGTTCGGTAGCGAGGCTAAGCGAATCAAGCCGATAAAGATACAGATAAAGATACAGATAAAGATAAAGATATACAGCTGTAGCGGCACACCTGTCAGCACGATAATTGTATCTGCATGGATACCGCAGTGCTGTACTGTGCAAATTTATGATATTTTTCAAAAATACTTGAAGTTTCCCGAATAATATGTTAAAATATAGTGATACATAATAGTTTCCGGAGCTTTCACAGGAAAATCCGGTACGGAAAAAATTATTTAAGGAGTTGGAGACAATGTCAAAAATCAAAGTCGCAGTATTGTTCGGCGGCGTTTCAAGCGAACATGATATTTCACTTATCTCAGCATCTAACGTTATCGAAAATATGCCAAAGGACAAGTACGAGGTAATCTGCATCGGAATTACCAAAAAGGGACGCTGGCTTTACTATCCGGGAGATGTGAGCAATATTGCGTCGGGCGAATGGGAGAAGGATACCGACTGCTCATCTGCAATAATTTCTCCTGACCCTCTCCACAAGGGAATTATCATTCTTGAAAACGGCGAGTATACCACAAGAAAGGTTGACGTTGTATTCCCTGTCCTCCACGGCAAAAACGGTGAGGACGGAACAGTGCAGGGACTTCTTGACCTTTCAAGAATACCTTACGTAGGCTGCGGACTGCTTGCCTCGGCGTCCTGCATGGACAAAACCCACACTCATTCCGTTCTCGACTACAACAACATAAGGACTGCAAAATGGAGAATGTTAGGTCTGAGAGACTTGAACCATCTTGACAGAAAATGTGCGGAAATTGCTGACGACCTGGGATTCCCTGTTTTCGTAAAGCCAGCAAATGCCGGTTCTTCTATCGGAATAAACAAGGCAAATGACCTTGAGGCACTGAAAGAGGCAGTAAAAATCGCATTTTCCCACGACAACAAGGTGGTAATCGAGGAATTTATCAAGGGACAGGAACTTGAAGTTGCTGTTTTCGGCTATGATTCACCGTTTGCGTCATTCGTGGGCGAAATCGCAAAGAGCAATGACTTTTATGACTATGAGTCAAAGTATATCAACAATTCCGTTAAACTGCGTATTCCAGCTGAGATTCCGGACGAAAGCGCAAAGGCTATAAGAGAGACTGCTTTAAGCGCATACAAGGCTATGGGCTGCAAGGGACTTTCAAGAGTGGACTTTTTCCTGACTGACGACGGAGAAGTAATTCTCAACGAGATAAACACAATGCCGGGCTTTACATCTATCAGTATGTACCCCAAGCTTATGGAAGACCTGGGCATGACCTACAGCTATCTTATCGACAAGCTCATTGAACAGGCAATAGACAACGCTGAAAGAAACTATTAAAGGAAATCATATATATGAACAATAATTATGCTATCGGAGTATTCGATTCCGGAATGGGCGGACTTACATCTGTCAAGGAGCTTAACGAACTGCTCCCCGGAGAGGACATAATTTATTTCGGAGACACTGCAAGAATACCCTACGGCAGCAGAAGCCGTGAGACCGTTCTCAGGTACGCAAGAGAGGACGTTGCATTTCTCCTGAAACACAAAATCAAAATGATAATTGCCGCCTGCGGTACTGTCAGCTCGGTTATCGGTTCTGAACCCCTTGTGGAAAATATGCCCTTTACCGGAGTACTTCTCCCGGCGGCACAGGCTGCGTGTGCTGTGACAAAAAGCGGAAAAATCGGTGTTATCGGTACTCCAGCGACTATACGCAGCGGAAGCTTCGGAAAGGCTATCAAGGCGATAAAGCCGGATGCAAGGGTTATCGGAAACGCCTGTCCGCTGTTTGTACACCTTGTTGAAAACGGCTACACCGCAAGAGACTGTCAGATAACACGCCTTGCAGCGGAAGAATACCTCACCCCAATCAGGGCGGAGGGGGTTGACACCCTTATTCTGGGCTGTACCCATTATCCGGTAATAAAGGACATAATCGCAGATATCATGGGGGAGGGCGTAAAGCTTATTTCTCCCGGTGCTGAGGCTGCAAAATATGCTTCGAGCTGTGTTATGGCGGCTGTGCTGCTGGGGGAGGTGGGGCGTGGGGGGGGGTGGGG
>CAMCMW010000260.1 GCA_945876155.1 uncultured Ruminococcus sp.
CGCTGCAAGGGGATAACACTTGATAACTGCCCCGTTTAAATTAAATTTTTTCATATTTTCCGTCCCTCCGTCATGGCATATATTTTCCGATAAATTCGGCTGCCTTGCTTTCATATAAGGTTTGGTTTTCATAGTAGCTTGCTGCGTGTGCGGCATTTTCCACCAGCAGTAATTCCTTTGGTGATGCACACTCCTGATAGTTTTTCTCGCTCATCCAAGTAGGAACAAAATTGTCTTTCTTTCCATGTACAAACAGGATAGGGCAAGACGTGCTTTTAACGGCGTCAATGGTAGAATAATCCCTGAAACCGTAGCCGGCTTTTTTTCTGCATATCCTGTCGTTTATCTGCATGACTGGAAATTCCGGCAGATGGTAGTCCTTTTTAAGAACATGGGTAAAGACTTCGTAAGGTGAGGTAAAAGCGCAGTCGGCGATAATAGCCTTTACGTTGTCAGGAAAACCCTTTGTTCCTGCCGCCATAAGCACTGTTGCAGCACCCATTGACACACCGAAAAGGAGCGTATCCCTTTTGCCGAATCTTTCGTTCATGTAGTTCAGCCATGAAATACAGTCGAACCTGTCAAGGATTCCGAAACCGACATAATCTCCCTCGCTTTTTCCGTGGGCACGGTGGTCTACAATAAGGCAGTCAAATCCCAGCTTATGTAAAAATACCGCTATTGACGAGCAGTCGCTGAGACCGCAGCTGGTATAGCCGTGGCAGCATATTGCCAGTCTGTTTTTGCTGTTGTCCTTGTCAGCTCTGAGATAATCGGCATGAAGAATAAGACCGTCATTGGATTTTATTGTGATATGCTCCAGATCCTGAGCCATAACCCATTCCTTATTGGGGTGGATTATTTTTTTGTATTCTTCCCACTGTTTCATGTCAGCCATTTCGTCAAGATTTACTCTTATCTGATCCTGACGTGGAATGACTCTTTTGAACAAAGTAACTGCTGCAATTCCCGAGGCAGCAGCACCCGCAGCGGCAGCAGCGCCTGCTGCAATTAAAACTGCTTTCATTAAATCACCCTTTATTTTCGACCGACGGTCGAATTCCTTTTAATTAATCATATCATATTTTCGACCGGCAGTCAAGTACTGTATAAAAATTTTCTTGTCAATTGAAAAATGATGTGATATAATTATGGCAGTACCGCATAAAGAGGGTACTTTGCCAAAAATCTCAAGGGAATGATTTATTATGAAAAAGGATAAAAAGGATCTGATTCTTGATTCCACAGAAAAGCTTATGAGTGTAATGCCGGACAGTGAGATAACGATAAATATGATTGCCAAAAACGCCGGTATCGGAAAGGGAAGCGTATACTATTATTTTCAGAGCAAGGACGAGATACTTGACGCAGTAATTGAACGTTGTTATAAAAGGGCGCTGCATGAATATTTCAGTGATATAAATGTGCATTCAACGGCTATTGAGAAAATCCGCTGTCTTTTTCAGAGTATCATAAAAAAGGAGTTTCACGACAATCAGCAGAATCTGATGCTTACCCTCCACCTGCATGACGACCTTATGCTGCACCATAAAATGAAACTGGTAGCCCTGGAGGAAGTATCGCCTGTTCTGACCGACCTGCTGTATCAGGGGATTGAAGAGGGAACCATAATTACTGATACTCCGGAAGAGAGTGCGGAGATGATAGTTGCCGTCATAACCTTTTTGTTTGACACCTCAGTTTTTCCGCCGGACGACAAAAAGTATTACAATAAGCTCAGAATTTTTGCAAAAGTACTTGAAACCTGTCTCCAGACCGAGCCGGGCAGCTTTGATTTCTTATTTCAGGGTTCAGGTGAACTGGGAAAGAAAAAAGATTCTGATATGTAAATGAAAATCCCGTATTAATGCAATGTTAATACGGGATTTTAGAATAATTTTCGGAAATGTCAAATAAAAGCAATTTTACGGGAAAACAGCGGAAAGTATAAATTTATCAGAACGGTATATAATAGATTCCGAGGTGATAAAAATGTCAAAACAGGGAATGAACCGTCCTGAATGGACCCATATCAAACCCAGAAACGAGGCTGCTGCCGTACCCGAGATACATGGAAAAGCAAAGCACGGAAAAGCACACGTAAATCCGATTATTGCCGGAACAAAACCACCGGCACAGAAGGTCTATCATTCTGTACCATTTTCTTCAAAAGAAAAGCCGATTTCTCCGGTCTATCCGGCAATTGACAACGACCTTGCAAGGGATAATCTGGAAAATGATATCACAGCGGCTGATTTGCAGGACTTGTGAGATGCAAAAGGAGAGGACTTATGAAATCAGTCTGGCTGAATGATTCAAAACTTCCGGAGTTTCCGAAGCTTGATAGAGATATAAAAACAGACGTGTTAATAATCGGCGGAGGAATTGCCGGTATTCTTACGGCGTATTTTCTGCACAGGAACGGTGTGAAATATGTGCTTGCCGAAAAGGGGAGAATTTGCAGCGGTACAACCGGGAACACAACTGCCAAAATAACTTACCAGCACGGTCTTATTTATCATAAAATATTAAAAAGCTCCGGACCGGAAACAGCAAAGGTGTACTTGCAGGCAAACAAGAGGGCGTTTGAGGAATATGCGCTGCTTTGCAGTGATATTGACTGTGCCTATGAAGTAAAAGACAATTACGTCTATTCTGTAGATGATGCGCAGGTACTTGAAGATGAAATGTCTGTCCTTGACAAAATCGGCTATAATGCTGTGCTGTGCAGCAGGACGTCACTGCCTTTTGAGACTGCCGGTGCGGTAAAATTTCCGGAGCAGGCGCAGTTTAACCCTGTAAAGTTTCTGTCGGAAATTGCCAGCGGACTGAATATTTATGAGAACACTTTTGTCCGTGAAATGGTGGGGAATACTGCAATTACCGACTGCGGAAAGATAAGCGCTGACAAAGTTATTGTAACCACTCACTTTCCCTTTATCAACAAGCACGGCAGTTATTTTCTGAAACTTTATCAGCATCGTTCCTACGTAATCGCATTAAAAAATGCACAGAATGTGGACGGAATGTATGTTGACGAGAACAGAAAAGGCTTTTCGTTCCGCAATTACGGTAACTGTCTGCTTTTGGGCGGCGGAGGACACCGTACAGGAAAATCCGGCGGAAACTGGTCTGAGCTGCGTGATTTTGCGAAAAAGTACTATCCGGATTCTGAGGAAAAGTTTTTCTGGGCGGCACAGGACTGCATAACTCTTGATGATATTCCATATATTGGAAATTACTCTGCCAGAACCCACGGTTTGTACACCGCCTGTGGATTCGGAAAGTGGGGAATGACTGGTTCTATGCTTTCGGCTATGATATTGTGTGACAAAATAATGGGGAAGCAAAATGAATATGATGAGATTTTCAGTCCGTCAAGGAGTATTTTAAAACCACAGCTTTTTATAAACGGTTTTGAGGCGACAAAAAATCTGCTGACCTTTTCCACAAAACGCTGTCCCCACCTTGGCTGTGCGCTGAAATGGAACAGTGCCGAGCGATCGTGGGACTGCCCCTGTCACGGTTCACGTTTCAGTGAGAGGGGAGAGGTTCTGGACAATCCGGCAAACGGTGCGAAAAAACGGGACGTTCTTTGAAAAGAAGTCCCGTTAAGTTTTGTTTATTCAGCTGTTGTTTCAGTCTTTGCAGTTTCGGCTGTTTTGGTTTCTGTTTCATCAGTTTTTTCCTTGAACGAGTTTTCCCAGTCGTCAAAGCGTTTCATTACTTCGG
>CAMCMW010000261.1 GCA_945876155.1 uncultured Ruminococcus sp.
TCTGTTTTATCAGTCCGGTTTCTGTTATATTAATTACGTTTTCACTGTCGGTCATCTAGGCGGTTGTCATCACTCTTACACAGAAAAAGTACAGCCGTTATCTGTCACCGGTATGCACCATAGTCCTGACCGCTGTTTCGTTTCTCATGTTAAACGGCGTTTCACTGTTTTACCGTACTTTACTTGCCGGAATAGTTTTTCTGCCGTGCATACTTTTCAACACGAAGCGTGAAAGCCTGTTGAAAAGTATATATCTGTTTGCAGGTATTTCTGTTGCAGATATTATAATAAGCATAGTATACCGCTATTCCTTTTCCGAAAGTTCACCCTTAATGCTTGTGTCATATATACTTTACGCCGCCTCATACGGTTTTATGGCTTACTGCAAATCCGGTGCAGACTTTTTCCGAAAGAGCCGTGACGGAAAAGCCAGTCCGGCGGCAGTCATTCTCCCACTCACAGCCCTTGCCATTACTGCTTTGCTGTCGTTCCCTCTTGCACAGTTGCTGACTAAGCTTTTTTATGCCATACTAAGACTTATTTTCACAAACGCCGGAGGAGGCAATACAAAAAGACCGCAGACGGAAAGCCAACCCCAGTACACCCAGCCGGACAATGACGTGATTCCGGGAGGAAGTCCCATAGCAAAATATATTTTTACTGCACTGATAGCAGTTATGGTAATATCTTTTATCATTTATGTGCGCCGGGATATTGCAGAATTTTTCGCAAAGATACCGCAGAAGATACGCAAAAAAGCAATGAACGGGGACATAATAAGCTGTGAGGAGTACACTGATTATGTGACTTACATTCCGCCCTCACAGACTGAAAGCAAACTTATTTCACCGCAAAAGCTGTGGCGCAGAAAGCTTAAAGCATACAAAAAAGCGGAGTGGTCTGAAAGCACCATGAGAAAGGGTCTTGAGCTTGCACAGAACGGTTTGAGGCTTTGCGGATTTGAAATTGAAAGCTGTGATACTGTTTTAAGTATCGAAAACAAACTGCCCGACGACCTTGCAAAACTCTGGCACAAGGCGGCTTTGTGCTACATGGACTGCCGCTATAACGGTGCAGTACCGAATAAAAGCAGTAAGGCTGTATTCGACCAGCTGATTGAAAAGATAAGCAATATGCAGTTGAAAAAATCTTAAAACTTTGCTATACTGTAACAGGAGATTTTCATGAAAGTAACAGGTATTGTATGTGAATATAACCCAATGCACAACGGACACCTGCATCATATCACACAGACACGGCAAAACGGTGCTACACACATTATCGCAGTCATGAGCGGAAACTTCGTCCAGAGGGGCGAAACCGCTGTTATGGACAAATTCAGACGTGGTTCACTGGCACTGAAAGGCGGTGCAGACCTTGTAATTGAGATACCGTCGGTTTACTGCCTGTCCTCTGCTGAGTTCTACGCAAGGGGGGCAGTTTCCATAATGAACGCTCTGGGGTGTGTGGACGAGATATCTTTCGGAAGTGAATCGGGAGATATGGGACTGCTTTGTGAAGTCGCAAAAGCCGCAGAAAGTATCCCACGGGAAACCCTCAGAGCCGCAATGGAAAAGGGCATGACCTACCCTGCCGCCCTGTCCGCCGCAATTGCTGAAAGGTACGGTGAAGAAATATCCGCCGCTGCCTCCTCTCCAAACAATATTCTTGCAATCGAGTATTTAAAGGCACTGGATTTTCTCGGCTCGGATATAAAGCCCTTTACCGTCAGCCGCCACGGTGCAGGTCACGACTCGGACAGCACCAGCGGAGAGTTTGCAAGTGCGTCCTATATAAGGGAGTGCATGGCTGAGCAGAAGGACTTCGGCGGTTTTATTCCGGATTATGTCAGACAGGAGTATGAAAACTGCCGCCTTGACGGTAAAATCTCACGCATGGAAAATCTGGAGCGCATTATACTTTACAAGCTGCGCACTGCTCCCCTGTCAGAGCTGAAAAATCTCCCCGACGTGGGACAGGGGCTTGAGTACCGGCTTAAACAGTCGGCAGAGGCTGGGAGTGTGGGGGAACTGCTTGAAATGGTCAAGACAAAGCGGTACACAATGGCGAGGCTTAAACGCATACTGCTGAATATGCTTATCGGCACTACTAAAGAGGACTTGCAGACACTGCCCCCATACGCAAGAATACTTGCAATGAACGAGAGAGGGCGTGAGATACTGGGACTTTGCAAAAACAGCAGTATTCCGGTTTCGACTTCCCTTTCAAAGCTTGCACAGACCGGAAAAGCCGCCGGACGTTTTGCATTTATTGAGGGTACTGCATCTGACGTTTACGGACTTTCACAGAATGTTGCCGGCTCAAAAAGTGATGATTTCCGGTCGGCAGTAAGGATAGAAAAGAATGGATATTAAAGGAATAATTTTTGACCTGGACGGAACACTTCTCGATTCAATGCACTGCTGGGAAAATGTTGACCAGAGTTTTCTGCTTGAAAACGGAGTAACTCCGCCGGAGGGTGTTTCGGATATAGTAAAGAAAATGACGATATATGATTCTGCAATGTATTTCAAGACACAGTTTTCTTTGAAACAGTCCTGTGAGGAGATAATTGACAGAATTGAGGAAATGGTGAGGGAGCAGTATTTTTATACGATACCCCTGAAAGACGGTGCGTATGAGGCGGTACATCACCTGAAAAAATGCGGTTACAGAATGTGCGTTGCAACCGCTACATACAACAGTCTTGCACACGCCGCACTGAAACGGCTTGGTATATACGACTGCTTCGAGTTTATACTGACCTGTTCCGACGTAGGTCTGGGCAAGGACAAGCCGGATATTTTTCTGAAAGCGGCTGAAAAAATGGAATGTGACGCAGAAAATACAGTCGTTGCGGAAGATTCCCTCCACTGCATTGAAACCGCCGCTGACGCTGGTTTCCGCACAATTGCGGTTTATGACCCTATCGCAAAAAACGAATGGAACGAGATATGTGAAAGGTCATGGAAAAATGTCAAGAGCATGGCTGAGATAAAGGATATACTGATTAACAGGAGAATGAAGATGGCTAAGGTTATGGTTGGAATGAGCGGCGGAGTTGACAGTTCAGTCGCCGCAAAACTGCTGATTGACGGCGGTTATGACGTTACAGGAGTTACCCTCAAGCTTTTTGACGGTGAGGACGTTATTGAGGGTACAAGAACCTGCTGTTCCCTTTCGGACGTGGAGGACGCAAGGAGCGTTTGCTACAGACTGGGAATAGAACATTTTGTGTTCAATTTCAAGGAACTGTTCAGAGAAAAAGTCATGGACCAGTTTGCCGAAAGCTATCTTAAAGGTGAGACCCCCAATCCGTGTATCGAGTGCAACAGGCATATCAAATTTGACAAGATGCTGAGGCGTGCGGAGGAACTGGGCTACGATTACATTGCTACCGGTCACTACGCTGTAAGGGAGTTTGACGAGAAGTCGGGGAAGTATATTTTAAAGCGACCCAAAGACCGTTCCAAAGACCAGACTTACGTGCTTTACGGTCTTACCCAGTATCAGCTTTCAAAGACGCTGTTCCCTCTTGGCGATTACGAAAAACCGGAGATAAGAGATATTGCAGAAAATGCCGGACTTGTAAACTCACGCAAGCCGGACAGTCAGGACATCTGCTTTGTGCCGGACGGTGACTATGCGTCCTTCATAACAAAGCACACAGGCGCAGAAATAACAGAGGGTGACTTTCTGAACACTGCCGGAGAGG
>CAMCMW010000262.1 GCA_945876155.1 uncultured Ruminococcus sp.
TTCTATAGATTTTAAAGTATTTATCCAGTCAGATAATGAAGACACTTGTATTGATATTATCGATGATTTAAATATTAAATCAAATTATTTTTATGATTTCATTCATTCTTGTAAAGTTGAAAATATTGATTATGCAACACTGACATATCTGATAATAGAGAGAATAATAACAGATTTCACAAATGAACTTAGTGAAAAATCCAAAGCTCTTGCAAATGCTTTACAGGAAGAATTAGGCAAAAGAAAGCTGAAAAAGCATATCGACTTGATTAAGGATTATTTTAATTCACCTAAGCTGGATGATGCGATAAAACTTTTAAAGCAAGAAAAAGCTATTCATCCTGAAATTTTTCTCGGTGAACATATATCATGTTTCCAGGATGCTAAATACTATAAACGCAGTAACACTTTTTCCTCATTAAAAAGTACATTGGAAAAATATTATGAGTATTTAACGGATGATAAATAAATTACTGTCCAATTGTCCGTTTTTTTCACAAAAACTATTATACAGCCCGCCCCTTAGAGGGGCGAACCATATATTTCATAGTTTCTTAGTAAAGCCAATTAATTTATTATAAGTCATTCTTCCTGATTATCAGTATGCGGGACAAAAACCTTGTGAAATTCCTTTTTGGTTTTATCCTCAGGCTTAACAACAAGGCGGCACTTCTGTTGTGTAACATCAGCCACACGCTGTGCTATAGGGAACAAAGTTGAATTATCAGCATACATCATTGACCCGTCATAGACATTTGTGGGACATACAACTGTATGAGAGTGGTAAGATGAATCTCCATGTTCTTTATGGTGAATCCCCACAACTGCAAGATGATTTTCAGTAATAGGTGCAAATATCTTATCCGTAAGCTCAAGTGCCTTTTCAGCAGTCGGAGCTGTTTCAGATGTGAATGATGTCACATAGTGAAACAAGGGTGTTTTGTCCTGATTATTGGAAAACTTTGCTGTCTGATAAAATTGTTCACCTATTTTGTCTTTACAGTATGAATTTATACCATAGTACGCAGTTAACACTTCATCACCTTTTACCGGATAATTTGTTCCGTTAACAAGGTAATCTTTACCTCCGTTTGTATGGATTAATAATTCAAGTATTTCCATAATCTCATAACCTCCTCCTGTATTTTTATAGCTTCTTCCGGCTGGTTCTCTTTTAATTCCTCATACTTCTTATTGGCACTATCCTGTAGTTCTTTCATCAGTGCCGGAGTCAGAGGGGTAGCACAATGCTGAAGTCTGTACAGAGCAACTTCTGACCTGGAAATGTTCTTTTCCTTTGCCTCCTGACTCAGTTCCATGAAAAGTGATTCAGGTACCTTGAGTGGTAAAGGTACTTTCTTTTCCTTTTGGTTTTTTGGATTACTCATGGTAAATCTCTCCTTATAAATTATTAATTCCATAACTATTTGCAATATCCGTGTACATGTGTATAATAGAAATATGTATTATATATTATTAAATAATTAATATATATAATAATTATTATTGATTAATATATTTTACAGGATACTACGTATAGAACAAACGTATTACGGAATTTACATATTAGTACTCATTTCACAAAAAAATATCCTCCTGAACAAAATCAAGAGGATACGCATAAATAAGTTGCTTTAAAGAAAACTCTGCATAGCTGAAATCTCTTCGATTTTAAGAGATTCGGTTACATGAGCATAGGTGTCAAGCGTAAATCCTACATTTGAATGCCCTAATATTTTGGAAAGAGTTTTCACAGACATACCGGATTCAAGTGCTCTCGTAGCAAATGTATGCCGCAACCCGTGAACATTTACATCACGTATTCCGTTTTTCTTCAGCAGATTCTTGAAATCACGCTGAAAATCTCTTGGGTCTACGAGATTTCCTGTTCTGGAAGTAAACACAAAGTCAGTTTCCGGTAAATTATGCACTCTGAAATATTCTACCTGTTTCTGACGGTAATCATCAAGCTTTTGTGCAATATCAGGAAGCAGCGGTATAACCCTTTTTGAGTGTGGAGTTTTAGGTTCATTTACTGTCAGGAGTGTTCTTCGTTCTGCGGTTTTATCCGGATTTTTCATTCTGTTAACAGTCTGAGTTACCTTAACATAGCTATTGCCGCTAATATCAAGATGAACATCTGACCATGTAAGTCCGAACAGTTCACCCTGTCGCATACCTGTATAAAGTGCAAGGAGAACGACCATTTCAAGCCGTTCTCCTTTTATTGCCTCCTGGAGCTTATTTTGCTCTTCCACGGTAAAGTACCTCATTTCTACCTTCTTTTTCTTTGGCAGAACTACAAAGTCCACAGGATTTTTCGGAATCATATCAAGGCAAACTGCCTGACTTAAAGCCTTATGCAGCATAGTATGAAGATTTCTTATTGTTTTCGGACTAAGCCCTCCGCTACCGTCCAGTCTGCCGCTTTTCAGCTTTTCGTTATAAAACTCCTGTATAATTACCGTATTCAGATCACACAGCCTGTAACTGCCAATTGAATTCCTGATGTGTTTACTTACATAGGTTTCATAATTGACGTAAGTGGTCATACGAACATCGTTTTTGCAATAAGTTTCAAGCCAGGCACAAAGCCACTCATAAAGAGTGGTTTTGCATGGTTCAATATATGTTTTACTGCGTATCTGACCAACTGTCTGATTAACCTTTTCAGCAACTTCCTTACGGGTTTTGCCATAGAAGTATTTTCTTCTGTATTTACCGTTAGCACTGGGTAGTGAAACAACTCCTCTCCATCTCCCCTGTTTATCCTTGTAAATACTACCTTCGTTATTTCCTTTTCTCGCCATAAACTACACCTCTCAAACGCAATACTCCCACAAGTCCTCATATTCATTCATCTCTTTGATATCAGCAAGAGTTTCTTTAAGCAAGTCAGAATCCATAAGCATTTCTTCAATGTCGTCAGCTGTGTAACCAAAATCAAGCAAAAGCATGACATCATCTTCCGAAACACCAAAGCATGTACACATTTCAAGCAACAGTTCCTCATGACAACCATAATCATTACCAGAGTAGCTAAAACCATACTGATATGAAAATGTTTCAAACTCAGATACTTCAGTCTTGCCGTTTCTGTCAATTGACAGGATATCTCCCTCGTTCAGTATAATTCTGCTGTACTTGTATTTATTCAGTCCGGACTTTCTCATTGCCATTGACATGATGCTTTCGGTTGAAGCGTATGCAAATAGTCCGAGCTTTTCAAAGTATATCAGAAACATTGGACTACTGCCCTTTACGAAATAGAGGGTATTATACTGGTCAAGTATGGTAAACGTAAAGTTGCCCTGTACATCTTCTGCCACACTTTTTAAGCTGTCAAAATTCAGCTTACCCTGTCTTTCCAGGAGCTGGACTGCAACATAGCTGTCAGTTTCGATATACGTTTTGGGAAGCTGTTTTTCTTTTCTGAGGGTATCATCATTGTAAAGTACGCCGTTATGGGCAAAGGCAAATTCCTTGTCTGCTTTTCCGTAAAATGGGTGATTATTGAAATTGAATTTCTGATTGCCCTGTGTTGTAAGTCTGGTGTGACCCATGACAGCAGTTGTTCCCTCCGGAAAGGTAAACTTCATCTTATGCGCCGGCTTTGCCTTTTTGTATATCTTGATTTTGCCACTCTGCACATAAGATATACCGCTTGCATCTGTTCCACGTTCTTCAGCGGCATTAGCCAGTTCCTGAGTAA
>CAMCMW010000263.1 GCA_945876155.1 uncultured Ruminococcus sp.
AATTTTCTCCCGGAAACAGTTCACAGAACAGAAATTCCCCAAAACCCCGGACTGTAAAAACTGAACCCAAGCCGCCGGTGAACGAGGAACGGAGAGAGCGTCTTGAATACAATAACGCTGTGAGCAGTCAGACCAGACCGGAAACATATACAGGCGGCAGACGTGATTCCTATGCCCCTCCGGCGGAAGATGATAACGACCAGTTCAATCAGTATGTTGCTGAAAGGTATGCACAGACTGAATATGAAGACGACGAATATGATGACAGCGAAGAATATGACGACGAATATGAAGATGACTATGACGAGGACTATCCGGAGGAAAATGAAAACGGAAAGTCCGGCGGTGATTTTGAAAGCTTTATGGAGTCGGAAAATGACGGGGAAAGGGGCGATTTGCCCAATTACTCCGTGTCGGGTATTGTAAAGACGGTTCTGAAAATCCTTGTCCTTGCGGTGTTCGGCGCATTTGCTGTTGTGGGTATCATAAATACCGTAAGCACAGGGTATAACAAGTTTTCAAAGAGTGCAAGTTCAGTTTCGGAATCGGATTCGCTGAAAAAAGAATTGCAGTCGGTTATATATCCGCTGATAGTTACCGAAACAAAGGACTTTGCGGCAGTGTCTGAACTGACCGACGAGGAGCTTGTAAATATCGGTGTATGGGAAGTTGTGATAAACGGTGAGAAGTCCGTATTCAAAGACGAGGAATCGGGTGAATATCTTCTTCCGCAAGACCAGATGAACTATATTATCGCAAAGCTTTTCGGTGAGGACGTTAAGTTCAGCCACACATCTTCCGGTATCGGAAATACCGCCATAACCTACGACAAGAAGAACAAGCAGTATATCATTCCTGAGGACACTGACCTCTACACGTACTATCCTGTAGTAACGGATATTGCAGAGGCAGGGGATACCTACACGGTCTATGCGGACTGCTACACTTCATCACCGTCATGGAACAGCGGAAAGTCAGACCCGTCAAAGAGGGTTATGATTACACTTAACAAAACTGCGGAATACTATAATATAGTATCACTTAAATCCATTCCGGTGGAATAATACAAAGTTAAAAATATGGACAGTTCGTTTGTGCCATCCTGTCCCTAAACAAAACCAGGACATCAATAACCTAAGAGATAATAAGGGTGCAGATGTCAGAGCTGTACCCTTTTTCGTGTTTAAAGGAAGGATTTTTATGTATTTTATCAAAACGGAATTTGCTTTTGACAGCGCACATTTTCTTTATGGCTATGAGGGAAAGTGCAGTAATATACACGGTCACAGGTGGAGAGTTGAGGTGACTGTAAAAAATGCGTTTTTGCAGAGAAACGGTCAGCAGAAAGGCATGATAATGGACTTTGCAGACCTGAAAAGAGCCCTGGGCGTTATTGCCGACCACTACGACCACTCCCTTATCTATGAAAAGAATACCCTTAAATCAGACACAATGGAATGCTTAAAAAGGGACGGTTTCAGACTTGTGGAACTGCCATTTCGTCCAACGGCTGAAAACCTTGCAAGGCATTTCTATATGATTATAAAGGAACGTGGCTACAGACCGCACAATGTAACGGTATACGAAACACCCAACAACTGTGCAATGTATGAGGAGGGCTGATTTGGTTAAATATCAGATTGCGGAGAAGTTTGTCAGCATAAACGGAGAGGGCAGAAAAGCCGGTCAGCCGGCGGTGTTTGTACGGTTTAAGGGGTGTAACCTCAACTGCTCCTACTGCGATACTCTCTGGGCAAACTCCGGTGACTGTCCGGCTGAGGCAATGACAGGGGAGGAGATACTTGTGTATATTCGCAGTACCGGAATAAAAAACGTTACCCTGACCGGCGGTGAACCTTTGATACAGGAGGGAATTTACGAGCTTATTGACCTGCTTTGCCGTAGCGGACTTGCTGTGGAAATCGAAACCAACGGTTCTGAGGATATTTCAGAGTACAGAAATTTACAAATTGTGCCGTCCTTTACCCTTGACTACAAACTGCCGTCAAGCGGTATGGAGCAGTTTATGGATATGGGAAATTACGGATTTCTCACTGAAAATGATACTGTAAAATTTGTCTGCGGAAGTCATGAGGATTTAGAAAAGGCACTGCATATAATAAATAAGTACGGGCTTACTGAAAAGTGTGCCGTATATTTAAGCCCGGTATTCGGAAAAATAGAACCGGTGGAAATAGTGAATTTTATGCTTGAAAACAAGATGAACGGCGTAAACTTTCAGTTACAGCTGCATAAGTTTATATGGAATCCGGACAAAAGGGGAGTGTAGAAAAATGGCAATAGACAAAGAGGCGATAAAGCTTCACATCAAGGGAATACTTGAGGCTTTAGGCGACGACCCGGAGCGTGAGGGACTTAAAGAGACCCCCGACAGGGTTGCGAGAATGTACGAGGAAGTGTTCGAGGGCATGAACTACTCCAACGCCCAGATTGCGGAGATGTTCAGCAAGACTTTTGACGAGGACACGCCCTCCGGCAGCAGTGAAATGGTGGTGGTAAAGGACATTGAGGTGTTCTCCTACTGTGAACATCATCTTGCGCTTATGTATGATATGAAGGTATCAGTCGCCTATATTCCCAACGGCAAGGTTATAGGACTTTCAAAGGTTGCAAGAATCGCTGATATGGCGGCGAAAAGACTGCAATTGCAGGAACGCCTTGGAAACGACATTGCGGAGATAATGACCCTTGCCAGCGGTTCGCAGGACGTTGCCGTGTATATCGAGGGAAAACATTCCTGCATGACTGCAAGGGGGATAAGGAACGGTTCGTCCTCCACTTCGTATACGGTTTTCAGAGGAAAATTTGAAAATGACTTTGAATTGCAGAGGAAATTTCTTCTGCAAACCCGGTGACCCGGGAGGACAATTCGTTGTTAGTTTTGTGGTATCGTTTTGTTTATGGCACGACCGGCAGCCGGACGGAAAATTTTGTAGGGGAGAGCATTGCTCTCCAGTGTGCTGTGTTATGGTGCAGTGTAATTCAGGGAATATTCAGTGGTTTCGGGGAACTTTGGGGGAAGAATTGGGGGAAGAATTGAAACTCATAAACGCCGTATCTATGGGCTTTAAGGCACTTGGGGGAACTTGGGGAATCTTTTTTAATTCTTTACGCAGAAAAAAATAAAACAGAAAATATTAAATATATATAAGGAGTTGAAAAAACATTCCCCTTTTTCCCCCAAACCCTGCAAACGCCGTAGCTATGGGATTTGTCCGGGGGAAGAATTGGGGAAAGTCGGGGGAATAATTGCGATTCTGGGGAATAATTGAAACAGGAGAACTACGGACTGTCGGGAGAGCCAGTCCTTGCGATAAAAGGAGATTTAATATGAAAGCACTTGTTTTATTCAGCGGCGGTGTGGACAGCACAACCTGTCTGGGGCTTGCCGTTAAAAAGTACGGAAAAGAAAATGTTATCGCCTTGTCCATATCCTACGGTCAGAAACACAGCAGGGAAATCGAGGCGGCAAAGGCGGTGGCTGAGTACTACGGAGTTGAAAAAATCGACCTTGACCTCTCTCTGATTTTTCAGTTTTCCGACTGCTCACTGCTTAAAAATTCCAGTGAGGAAATACCCCACGAGTCCTATTCAGAACAGCTGAAAAAGACCGACGGTTCACCGGTTTCCACCTATGTGCCTTTCCGCAACGGACTGTTTT
>CAMCMW010000264.1 GCA_945876155.1 uncultured Ruminococcus sp.
CTATTGTCAATGGCACTCACCGCTTTTGCAGAACAACAGGGTGTGTTTATGCAATCTTTAATCAGTAATGAACTAATTATAAAATATAATATCAAAATTGGACAACCAAATGAAGAATATTGATTGGCTCAGAATCTTGATTTGTTCGATTTTGATTCAAAAATAATCATATATGAGACAGCTTGGATATATTTTTTTGTTTTCGATTATGTTGCTTGGTTGTGCCCAAATTGCAAATGCACAAGCCATTATCAGTGGTAGGATTTTGGATGTTGAACAGAATCCTATTGCTGGAGTTAACTGTTTGCTTTTGAATTTGCCCGATTCGACACAAATTGCAGGAACGACAAGTGATATGGAGGGACGGTTTGAATTGACAGTAAAAGAGGCAAAAGAATACATTCTCCAATTGTCTTGTATGGGTTATGAAAAGAAGCACCAAGTTTGTAAGCCTGGTAATTTGGGAGATATTATTCTGAACGATGATGCTATGCTTCTTGACGAAGTCGTCGTTACTCCGCAAATCCTGAATACTTTCGGCAATAAAAATCAATTGACACTGAGTGAATCATCAAAAAAGGTAGGCAACAACGCCTTGGATGCAATCGGCAGCCTGCCACAATTCAAGACAGATATCAGCAATGATGCTTTAGTTACGGTGGACAATAAAAGTATTCTTGTACTGATAGACGGAATGAGGCGTTCCTCACGGGAACTGAAAATGCTGCAAGCTGATGAAATCAAAAACATACAGTTTTATAGCGAACCTCCGGCACGATATGCTCATGAGAATATAGGTGCAGTGATTGATGTGAAAACAAAGAGAAAGACAGATAAATTATATAGTCTTTATCTTGACACAAAGAACGGTGTTACGACTGGATATGGTACAGATATGCTCTCTATGGCATATATGGACTCATTGAATATGGTTACAGCCGCATATTTCGTAGATTATCGTGTGTTGAACGACAACCGGATGAATAACACGTATTCCTATGCTGATAAAACAAATGAATACAGAGGACTGCCCGGCAGATATAACGGACAATATCATATCGGACAAATTGCCTATCAGCGTTATCAAGGCAAGAATCTTTTCAATGCCAAAGTCGAATACCGTAAATCTCCCGGCAAACAAGAATACGAACAAGAACTGATGTGGCAAAACGACAATCCGCCAATCAACAGTAGAAGTCTCAAAAGTGATTATTCTTCCGTTGCTGCTGACTTGTACTATATGTATATGTTCAATCAGAACAGGAATTTATCCATAAACATATTGAACACCTACCATCATTCAAACTCGGATAACACCCTCGCAAACAACGCAGGTGGATATACGTTTGAGAACCATATCGACAACAAATCATATTCCTTGATTGCAGAAGCTCTGTATAGCGATAAACTATGGAACGGAGATTTCAATCTGGGAACTTATTATCAATATAAGAATCTGGACCAAAAATATAACTTCACAGACTACTCAACAATCGACACACATAAAGAATATGTATATGCCGATTATAGTAATGCGATAGGCAAATTTTCATATAACATAGGTCTTGGGTTGGAAAACAATCATTATAAGACTGCGACAAACGAAAGATTCAATTATCTGGTATTCCGTCCGTCAGTGGTCTTGAATGTTCAATATAACAAACATTCAGCAATGAAATTTACCGCTGCCATAAACTCATCAGTTCCAAATGTCGGAGATCTGACCAATAGTATTGTGACAATTGACGAACATTTCTACTCACAAGGGAATACGGCACTGAAGCCGTATTATTACTATTACGCCAACCTTAACTACCAATATGCTTCTGACAACGGGAAATTTTACATTGCCCCGTCTGTGACCTATTCGTATTATCCGAATAAGAATATGCCTGTATTGTTTACCGAAGGTGACGATATTATCCTCCGGATGGCGAAAATTGATAATGTTCATTCATTAGGAGCTTCTTTGTCGTTGAACTATAAGCCTGTCAACTGGTTTGTCATTCAACCATTCTACAACTATGAATACTCAACATACAGAACACCTAATCAGGTTGTGAAGCATAATCTCCATAATGCCGGCATCGGTGTTCAGTTCCTGCCAAAGAACTGGCAGCTTATGTGGAACGGCAACATGCCGATGACATTGGTCGATGGTGACATACACACTCGTATGGGATTCAATATGAGTGCTTCGATACTTTACAAATTCAAATCAATGTCAGTAGGCTTGGAGTATATTTACAATCCGAATCCATCAAAAATCTATGCTGACATCAACGGCTTCAGCTATTCGGAAGAAACTAAGTGGAACAACTTCAAGAATCTCGTATCCTTGAAATTCACCTACTATTTCTACAAAGGCAAATCTCGTGGTCACGTAGGAAAGCGTATCAGTAACTCTGATAAAGATTCAGGTTTGATTAATATTAATACTGCTAAATAATAAAAATGAGATTTCATTTTGTTAAACAATTGGATGCAATGCAATGCGGAGTTGCCTGTTTGGCAATGATTTGCAAATATTATAAAAACGCATATAGTATTGAAGCACTTTCTAAGCTATGTAGTGTTTCAACTGAAGGTGTGTCGCTATTCGCAATAAAAAACGCTGCAGAAAAAATAGGATTCAATTCAGTATACGGCAAGGAAAATGGTTCGTTGTATTCATATAAGAATGGTAAAATATATCTGACAAGAGATACCTCGCTTCCATCCCAGTACCAAAAAGACATATGGACATCTACTAAAGGTGTTGTTTTTAGTCCCTTTTCTACGGCTTATGACGTAACAGTTACACGTGGAGAAATTCCGATTAAACAAGTATTGCCAGAAGAAGAACTAAATCTTGTGATACAAAATGCTACAACAGGTAAAGAATATATATATACCATTGCATTGTTGAATCCTGAGGACAAAATTATACAGTTTATTCCTGTCACTTTTAAAATGAAATAAATATGAAACATAGCTTAAGTATTCTGTTATTAACAATGTTTTTCATGACTGCATTATCAAGTTGTGAAAAAAAGGAGATTCTAAAGCATAAAATTGTCTATGGAGAAGCGACTATAAATAACAAAGGTTTATTACAATACACAATAGTTGGTGAAGGCATATCTAATAAATACTGGTTTCTTCCATTAGGGAATGATAACAATTTTATAGTCAAAGAAGGCGTATGTTACTTCCAAATGTTCCTTCGGGATTATGAAGAAAAGGATTCTGAGAATTTTTGGTTAATCCTAATTGGATGCCAAGCTGATGAGAATTTTCCTGTCATTGGCAAGGAATATAAGATTGTTGTCCAAAATCAAATTGATTTGGGCAATATATATAACTCTTTCTATTGGAGTGGAGAACTTCGGGATTTCTATTCTGGCAATCCCGAATTTGGGTCTTACGGTATTGCAGGCTTAAGCGTACCTCCTTCTCATGATGAATTTATACCCTTAGATGGTTCATTACAATTTTTGAAAGGAGATTCAAAGGCAGGTGAGTATTCCATTTCATACGAGCTTAAAAGCGATGATAGTTCAACTGGTGAGACATACCGTATTATAGGTAAATTTAATGGCAAACTAAAAATAATTAATTGAAAATGAAAACTGTAAAGCTTTTGTTCATAATGTCGATAGTATTATGTTCGTCATGTCAAGAACAAGATCTGGTATAT
>CAMCMW010000265.1 GCA_945876155.1 uncultured Ruminococcus sp.
ATTTGTGATAATTGCACAAAAATGTTCAGAAAAATTTTAATGTAAATTTTAATAAAATATGGATTTGTTCACAATTTGTTCACAATTTCTGATTTTAAATGTGATATAATATACTCAGCGAGCAGAAGATATACTCTGGCTGAGCAGTGTATATGCACGTTTATTTAGATGATTATGAAAGGATGATTAGAATGATAGGCAAAAAAATGGCAAGCAGAATCAAAGCAACTGTCCTTAGTGCTGTTATGACAGCTACGGTATTCATTTCACCTGCTGCGTATCAGATGACACAGGTTACAGCTGCTGACAAAACAGTAAACCATGACTTCGTTACAACATCAAGTACAGCCGAAGACGCTACCAACAAAGCTAAAATTGATATTTCAGGCTTCAGAGGTGCTACAACACTCACCTTTAACTTTGAAACCGATTTTACAGGTGATGTTACAATTGGTACATACGGTAATGAAATAGCAGAAGACCCATGGTGGGTTGGTGAAGATACAACTCCGGCAGTTGAAAATCAGCAGATAGTTGCAACACCAAAGAACGGAAAGATTTCTTTTACTTACAAAGTTCCGGCATCAATTACAGATGTTGTAAAAACAGTAGGTATCGGTGTATGGTATCCTAAGGACGGAACAATTGTAACTCTTACAACAATTTCAGGTGAAGGCTCCGGAAATACTGATCCTGACACTCCTGGTGAACAGGAAAAGCCTGTAACTGAAAACACAAAGAGCGGTTCATGGTCCTTTAAGGATCTCGGGAATGGCTTTGCAGAGATTTCTTCAACACTGACAGCTGAAGTTGATGACCAGGAAATGGATTATCTCCTTACAGCAGGACATGATGAAGAAAGCTATATTGATCCGGAAACAGGGCAGTCTACATGGACAGAAGGTGACCCGATTAATTCTCATAAGTTTACATTCGCTGAATTCGGTCTTGAAGATCTTACATCTGTAGATATTCAGTCCTTTAACTACACAATTACTTCTGACGAAGAAATCAGCAAGTTTATGTACGGCGGCGGTATCAACGTTGAAGTTGAATCACCGGCTGATACAGAATTTGTTAAAGGCAAAGACGGCTACTGGTACAATGACCAGGGCGAAGAAGATATGGCAGAATACGGTGATAAGTTCGAGATTACACCTCACGGCGGATATACAGTAACAAATGCTGGTACATACATGGAAGTCGTATGGGACGTTCCGCAGGAAGTTCAGGAACACGTTTCAAACTTCGTTACTGATACAGTAGGTTTCCAGTTCTGGTATGCACAGGCTGCTAATCCTCCGGAAGGAGAAGACTATGCAGAAGTTTCAGAAGTTCATCTGAAATCCGCTTCATGCACATACACAAGAACACTTACAGTTCCTTACAACAAGACTGTAAACAAGAAGATTGGCAAAACTCTTACACCTGGTTCTGACGAAACAACAAACCAGTATAAGTTCAGCCTTGCTGATCTCGGACTCGAAAACAGAGACCTTGTTTCTGCTGTTAAATTCAATGTAACTGCATCAGCTGACCTTACAAAGTTCACAGGCGGTGCTGGTATCTCAGTTCTTGATACAAACGGTGCTGTAAAAGACGGCTGGTATATGCCTGATTCAAACATAACTGTTCTTGAACCTGGTAAGACATTTGAAATCATGTGGATTATTCCTGAAAAGATCAGAAAAGACATTGACGTTCTTTCAGCTGACGGAAATCTTATGTTCGGCGCATGGTATGCCGGCGAAGACGCTCCGACTATCACACTGAATTCTATCGACTTCTATGAATTCCTTTCAAACGAAGACGATCTTACTGTTGAACCTGAAAAGGTTGAAATTTCAGTAGGCGAAGAAAAAGAACTTACTATCAACGTTCCGGGATGCTCATTCGTTTCAAGCAACTCAAATGTTTGTATAGTTGAAGACGGCGTTGTTAAAGGTCTTGCAGTTGGTCAGTCAAATGTTCTTGTAACAACACCTGAAGGTCAGGAAAAGACAATCGTTGTCAAGGTTGCTCCTGCTCCGACAACAACAGTAGTAACTACAACAGCTGTTACAACTACTACAACAACTGTTACAACTACAACTGCTCCTGTTACAACAACTGTACCGGTAACAACAGTTGATCCTGATGATGTTATCGACTGGAGCAAGGTTCTTTACGGTGACGTTAACCTCGATACAAAGATTGACGTAGCTGACGTTGTTTGTCTGAATATGTACATTCTTAATTCAACAACAAACAAACTGAATGCAACTGCAAGAGAAAATGCTCAGTGCGTATATGATGGAGTAATTGACTCGAGCGACAGTGCTATTCTGTTAAACTATGTTGCTATGATTGTTCCTGTTGAACAGCTTGGTCCTCAGGAGGGTCAGAAAGTACCATTTGAATAAAATGATATTTTAAGAAATCGCAGCTCAGACTCTGCGATTTCTTTTTGAAAAAACTGTTTTCGGGCTGCAAGGATTTTTTCTGAGCAATCGGCTTACAGGCAATGTCAAAATTGAATTTGCTTGAATAGTGCGCCCGTATGTATTTATGCGGGCGTATTTTTTTGGAGGGTGATTATGGAACAAAGAATAGCGGTTCTTGGGATAGTTCTGGATAATCCGGAAATGTCACAGTCGGTAAATGCAATACTGCATGAATACAGTGACGTGATTATCGGAAGAATGGGTATCCCATACCGTGAGAAAAACGTTTCGGTAATATCGGTGGCAGTTGATACTGATGCCGACAAAATCAGCGCATTGACCGGGAAACTTGGAAAGCTGAACGGTGTTAATGTTAAAGCTGCAATATCAAAAAAGTAAAAGGAGTATTAAAATGTTTGACAGTAAATCTACTAAGGCAGAGGATTTTATTAATCACGAGGAAATTCTAAAGGTTCTTGCGTACGGTGATGAACACAGAAATGACCATGACGAGGTTGACAGAATACTTAAAAAGGCTGAGTCTTTAGTCGGTCTCGACAGGTATGAGGTATCCGTTTTGCTGCACGCCTGTGAAAATACCGAAAATACTGAGCTGAGAGAAAAGATTTTCAGTATGGCAAGAAAAATAAAAGAGGCAATTTACGGCAGAAGAATCGTTATGTTTGCACCCCTTTACGTTTCAAACTACTGCATAAACGGCTGCAAGTACTGCGGTTATCACTGCGGTTCGGGTATCCGCCGCAAAAAGCTTACTCAGGAAGAGGTTGCCGAGGAATGCCGTGCAATTGAGGCAATGGGTCACAAGAGAATTGCCATGGAGGCGGGTGAGGATCCGAAAAATTGTGATATTGACTACATTGTTGAGTGCATGAAAACTGCTTACGCAACAAAAAACGGCAACGGCGAAATTCGCAGAATCAACGTAAACATCGCCGCAACAACGGTTGAGGACTACAAAAAGCTGAAAGAGGCAGGAATTGCTTTCCGATGGCATATGGTGGGCGGCGGCAGCATAGAAAATGATCTACGAAACGCGGCAGCGGCCGCAAACATTCAGGATGTATTTCTGTTTGAGGGAAATCAGCCGAATCCCTATCCCTATTTGAAAAACGCAGACTTGTTTGTGCATCCTTCCTATGTGGAATCACAGGGACTCGTCGTGCTGGAAGCCATGGCACTGGGTGTTCCCTGCGTGGTGACAAAATCCCTCGGGCCCTGCGAGTTTATTGAGGACG
>CAMCMW010000266.1 GCA_945876155.1 uncultured Ruminococcus sp.
AAAATGTCAAGACTTCTGCTGAAAAAATCACAGAAATTTCGCAGGAAAAACCTACAAAAAAGCTGCTGCCAGTTCTTAATGCTGTACATCAGAAGCATGAGAGCAGAATCGAATCGCTGAATGAAAAAAGAGCAACTCGTGAAGATAAAATTGCCAAAAACACTGCAAAAATTGATAAGCTGACAGCCAAATCTGAACGCTTGCAGGAAACAAATGAAATGCTCAAGGGTTTATCCTCCGGAGTGTTATCTGCCCCTATAAAGGCTATTATTGAACGTAATCAGCGCAGAATTGACAAGATTCAAGATACTTTAATCCCAAATCGAGAAGCAAAAATTGAAAAGCATTTAAACCGAATCTCGGTATTTGACCGTAAAATAGCAGTTTCACAGGCGAAAGCGGATAAGATTGCAAATCTAAGCAGTGCGATTAAGAGCTTTGCAATTCGCAATCCAGAGGAACGCAGGAAACAATTCACACAAAGTATGGACGGTCTGCACGATGCTTCAAAACGCACTCTTGCATACAAAATTGAAAAGTGTGACAAGCAGCTCAAAGGTTTGACGGAAAAATATATTTCAACTGAATCAAGCGTTGACAAACTGAATACCAGTGAAAAAATCAGTAATATACAATCCAGAAAGCAAGCGTTGACAGAACGCATGGGAAAGCTCAGCAATATAGAAAAACCATTTGCAGAGCATACTCCTGAACAAATTGATAAGCTTATGATACATACGGAATCAGAAATTGAGAATGCAGCTGAAAACCGAAACATAACACTGTCTCAGCTTGCTGAAAATACTGTCGTAAACAGTTCCGAATATCTGAAAACGGCTGAAATGTCAATGGAGGAAAACTATAACAATATTGACGGTATTATCAACAATTTGCCGCCGGAAAAAGAATCTGAAATTTCTCCGGAAAATCGTTCAGAAGAAGAAAAAGAGGATTCTCTTGATACAGATGATGCTCGTATGGAAACCAATTGCTTGTTCAGCATTGAGCAAAATGGTGAACGCAAAGAATACCTCAGTAACAGTAACAGCTTATTTGAATTGCTTCAAACGGCATTCACAGAACAATCCTACTTGGCACTCATGCAATGCGGTACTCCTGTATCTTCTGATATATTTGCGGAAATTGAGCAAAGTGATAAATTCGCTTTTTCCGCTGACATTAACTTCGACGAAAAGGAAGTCAGTATTTACAAGGTAATCGGAAATGTTTCCGAACTTGACAGGAATGATGAAAATTCGTCAATGGAAACTTACGATTTTGATACTCTTAAAAATCTCGTTGAGAATATTGGGAATGAAATAACTAATCCAACGCTTAGAGATCAGGCACTTGAAAATAGTTTGAAATCTGCATCAGATTCTCCTAATTTAAATGCGGACAGTATTAACAACAATATACCGCCGGAAAAGGAAGAAAAAGCTGAAATTTTTCCAGAAAATCATTCTGAGGAAAAAGACAGTCCCCTCAGATTAAATATAGATTACTATCACAAGATTCCCTCCGAACATCGACATATGGAATCCTTTAAAACGGAACAAGCTGCAAATATTATTGATAATCTTGCAGCATTGGGAATAGAATTTTCAGCTTTATCCGCTGCTGATAATGATATGGTCACTATTGCCATTGACGACAGCGATAAAAATGCTTTAAAGGAATTTGCGGAAATTTCTGAAAAAATCATAAAAGAAAGAGCGCAGCTGCCCGAAGCAGACGAAAGTGAACATGCCGCAGAAACTCAGGAAGCTCCAGAGCAGAACATTTCCGATAATAAAATAAAAGTAAATCCGGAATATTATTCTGCTTTGCCTGAGAAAGAACGTCTGATAGTAAACGAAACAAAGCAAGTTGCTGAAAAAATCATGCAGAAACTTGATGAGAAAAATATTCCTTATTCTGCTGTCGGACGAGGAAAATCAGCAACTGCGATTACTGTATCGAAAGCGAATGAACAGCAATTCAGAGAAGCGGAAACCGCTGCAAAATCTGAGCATATTAAGGAATTTATTAATCCTGATTTTTATCAGCAGCTGCCGAAAGACGATCGGTATACTCAGCGAATGTCGGAATCAGAAGTTCGCCATGCAGTGAATGAACTGAAAAAAGAGGGCGTAGAACATTCCGCTGTAATTGACGGTAATAAATCAGCTGTTACAGTAGCTAAAAAGGATAAAGGTATGATATTCTTCTCTATCAAGCAGATGAAAATTAATGCTGATAAAATCGCAAAGGAACAGCGTGAAAAACCAAAACAAGAAAAATCAAACCAAAAGTCCAAAAAAGGCGAGGAGTTATAAATGGCAATGGAAACAGGGATATATCGTGATATGTATCTGATTGAAACAGATGTTAACGAAATAGAAACCACATTGGAAAAAACGAATATAAAAGGAATTTTATTGGTAGATTTTCAAAATGGAAACGTGGTATTTGACTGCGATACTTATCACCTTGAATTAAATTGCGACAGCATAGAAACAGCTGAAAACAGTAATATTATTGCCGCTTTTGAAATACACCAAAGCTATGTGTTTTCAAAATGTGCGCCAATATTGATAGAAGAAAACAGTTAAGGAGAAAAAAGTTATGGCTGAATCCGAAAGAATAGAGGACTTTGGACAAAAAATCGGTGGTGCAAAAAAAGATTTATGGAAGTCAAGAAATCTGGAATTATCAGATGTAACGGACTGGACAGCAATTGAGAGAGAAAAATTTATCACAAAAAAACAGGTCTGGAAAGCGCCGGATTATCAGAAACTCGTTGACGATGGACTGCCAAGACGTGTTGCCTTTTTCATCAAGCAGATACATGACAATCTTCCTGCAAAGCCGTACTCAAACAATCAGGAATATCAGGACGGATATATTTCTTTTGTTTCAGATGTTCGTGAAAGAGCAATGAAACTGAAAACAGATGATGACGTTCAGGAATTTTTATCTTCCCTGATACAGGATTATTATATGGAAGGCAGAGAATCCTACGGCTGTCTGACCAGAAAGCTTATACGTACTCCTGATACAGCATATCAGCTTGACAGAAAAATCAGAGAAAAACAATTTCTTTATACAGAAGAAGAAAAAGCATTAAGCAAATATGCTATTTTTGAATATGACGGTACAAATATCGACTTTGACGATTCTCTACTTATATTTCACAGGGGCAGCAGCAAATATTATTCATACCGTAACGAAGAAAAATTCTTTGATAAAAGAAATTGGAATGTCGATACTTTTTGTTTGCTTACTGGCAATAACCAAGTAATTGAGAATAATTTTGAAACGAAAGAAGCTGCAAAAGCCTTTGCAGTGCAGAGAGAAAAAGAATTGTCGAAAACACAGAAGCAGACAGAAAAAAAAGAACGAAAAAAACGATTTGTACCGGCACAGCTTGCCAATGTAGAAAGAACAGGCGAAGATTATCGCATTGGCAAAGACATTACCGGAGACGATATGCTGCAAACATTCGGCTTTTATGGCGGTGAGTTCGGCAACTGGGAAAGTCAGAATGAAAGACAGCATAATCTGAATTATTCCTATGAAGCATTTAAGGATCTTGCAGCAGCACTTGGCATAAAAGATTCTGATATTTCTTTGGATGGAAAGCTTTCCATTGCTTACGGTGCAAGAGGTATCGGAAATGCTTTAGCGCAT
>CAMCMW010000267.1 GCA_945876155.1 uncultured Ruminococcus sp.
CGCCGAATATTACACCGAGCTGTATGTGACCGCCGAGGGCAGCGGTGGAGTTATCTGTCCTATCCGCTGGGACGATAAACACATTCTCCTTGAAGATATAATAAAAATGCTGGGGATTCCGGCTGTTGTGATTGCGGAAAGCGGTCTGGGTACAATTAATTCAACAGTGCTGACAACGGAATATTTAAAGGCAAAGGGAATACCAGTTAAGGGTATAATTTTAAATAATTATACTGGTGGTAAAATGCAGGAGGACAATCTGAAAATGATTGAGGAAATTTCCGGATTCCCGGTTATTGCCTGCGTGAAACCGGGCGACAAGGATATTGACATTGACAGCAAGTATCTTGCGGAACTTTATGAATAACAGGAAGTGTAAAAAATGACTCTTGAAGAAAAAGACCTTAAATATATCTGGCACCCGTGTTCCCAGATGAAAGACTATGAGGAACTGCCCCCAATCGTAATCGACCACGGCAAGGGCGTATACCTCTACGATAAGAACGGCAAAGAGTATATTGACATTGTAAGCTCATGGTGGTGTAATCTTTTAGGGCACTGCAACCCGGACATAAACCGTGGTATCAAAGAACAGCTGGACAGACTGGAACACGTTATTTTCGCAAACTTCACTCACGAGGGGGCAATAAATTTATGTGAACAGCTGTCAGAGATAATCCCGTCCGGACTGAAAAAATTCAACTTTTCGGATAACGGTTCAGCGGCGGTGGAATGTTCGCTGAAAATGGCTTTCCAGTACCAGTACCAGACAGGACACCCGGAGAAAACACGCTTTATGTGCCTGTCAGACGGTTATCACGGTGAAACTATAGGCGCACTTTCTGTGGGTACCCTTGACCTTTACGCCAAGATATACCAGCCGATGCTTATGAACACTATCAGGATTGACGCTCCCGACTGCTACCGCTGTCCTTACGGAAAATGCCGTGACTGTTGTGAGTGCGAGTGCTTTGAAAAGGCTGAAAAGGCTTTTGAGGAGTATGCGGCTGAAACCTGTGCAATGATAGTTGAACCGCTTTTGCAGGGCAGTGCAGGAATGAGGATTTATCCGCCCCTTTATCTGAAAAAGCTGAGAACACTTTGCGATAAGTACAATGTACTGCTTATTGCTGACGAGATAGCGACAGGCTTTGGCAGAACAGGCAAGATGTTTGCCTTTGACCATGCCGGGGTATCGCCGGACATAATGTGCATTTCAAAGGGACTCACCGGCGGCTATATGCCAATGGCTATAACCATAACAACGGACGAGATTTACAACGCCTTTTATGACGAGTACAGCACAGGCAAGGCGTTCATGCACAGCCACACCTACAGCGGAAATCCTTTAGGCTGTGCGGCGGCGCTTTCGGTGCTTAAAGTGTTCCGTGAACAGCCGATACTTGAAAATGCCGCTGAGACTGCTGAGTATCTCCACCGCAGACTGACTGAGCGAATCGGCAGTCATAAAAACGTCGGGGAGATACGCCATATCGGGCTGATAAACGCAATCGAGCTTGTAACGGACAAGGATAGGAAAACGCCGTTTGACAGTTCACTGAGAATCGGCTATCAGATATATAAAGAGGCGCTTAAACTGGGACTTCTTCTGCGACCTTTAGGAAATGTGCTTTACTTCAATCCGCCGCTTATCATAAGCAGAGAAGAAATTGACAAGGCTATAGATTTGTGCGCACAGGCAATGTCGATAATACTTGACTGATATAACTTTTATAAAACGCCGGTTTCCCAAAAGACCGGTGTTTTTTCAAAAAAATTATGACATTTTCACTATATTTCATTTTAGCTATTGCATTTTTTCCGATTTAATAGTAAAATAGAAATGATATGATTTTTATTCACTCGTTTTAAGATGGGGGATAAAAAAGCGAAAATTCAAAACAGATTGGAGTATTATCATGCCTACAAAATATATCTTCGTCACCGGCGGTGTTGTTTCCGGACTTGGTAAGGGTATTACAGCTGCATCTCTCGGCAGACTGCTCAAAGCAAGAGGCTACAAGGTTACAATACAGAAGTTCGACCCGTATATCAACGTTGACCCGGGTACAATGAGTCCGTATCAGCACGGTGAAGTTTTCGTTACTGACGACGGCGCTGAAACAGACCTCGACCTCGGTCACTACGAAAGATTTATCGACGAAAACCTTTCCGTAAACTCAAATGTTACAACAGGAAAGGTTTACTGGACAGTCCTCAACAAAGAGCGCAGAGGCGATTATCTCGGCGGTACTGTACAGGTTATCCCTCACATCACAAATGAGATAAAGGAAAAGATTTACAAGGTTGGCAAGGAAACTGATACAGACGTTGTAATCACTGAAATCGGCGGTACTGTGGGCGATATCGAAAGCACACCTTTCCTTGAATCCATAAGACAGGTCATGAAGGAAGTTGGACGTGAAAACGCTATTTCAATACACGTTACACTTGTACCGTTTATCGCAGGCTCCAACGAGCTTAAATCAAAGCCTACACAGCATTCTGTAAAGGAACTGCTTTCACTGGGTATTCAGCCGAACATTCTGGTTTGCAGAAGTGAATGTGAGATTCCGGAGGATATGCTTGAAAAGATAGCACTTTTCTGTAACGTGCGCAAAAAGGACGTAATTCAGAACCTGACTGCACCGTCCCTTTACGAAGTACCGCTCATGCTTGAGGACGAGGGACTTGCAGAGGTTGTCTGTGAACATCTGAAACTGAACAATCCGAAGCCTGACCTTACAGACTGGACTGAGATGATAAAGAGACAGAAGGCAGCCACAAAGACTGTAAATATCGGACTTGTAGGCAAGTACGTTGCACTGCCGGACGCTTATCTTTCCGTTGCAGAGGCGCTGCGCCACGGCGGTATCGTAAACGACGCCAACGTTAATATCGACTGGATAAACTCAGAGGAAATCACAGCTGAAACCGCTGAAAGTATGCTTTCAGGCTGCGACGGTATCATTGTTCCGGGAGGATTCGGCGACAGAGGTATCGAGGGCATGATTGAGGCTATCAGATACGCAAGAGAAAAGAAAGTGCCGCTTTTCGGTATTTGTCTTGGTATGCAGATGGCTGTTGTTGAATTTGCAAGACACGTTGCCGGACTTAAAGACGCCAACTCAACAGAGTTTGCTCCGGACGGTCCGAACAGCGTAATCGACATCATGGAGGACCAGAAGGACATCACAGACAAGGGCGGTACAATGCGTCTGGGACTTTATCCGTGCAAGCTTACACCGGGTTCAAGATGTGCTGAGATTTACAAGGACTCCCTTATTTATGAACGTCACCGTCACCGCTGGGAGTTCAACAATGCGTTCCGTGCAAAGCTGACAGAGTGTGGTCTGAAAATTGCCGGAGTTTCGCCGGACGAAAAGCTTGTTGAAATCGTTGAGCTTGAAAATCACCCGTGGTTTGTGGGCGTTCAGTTCCACCCGGAATTCAAGTCACGTCCTAACAAGCCGCAGAAACTGTTTGCAGACTTTATAAGAGCGTCTGTTGAAAACCATGAGAAGAAACACTGACGGTCTTAAACCCCATGAGGAGAGCAGAATAGTCCTCAGCAAAGCGGACAAGATTATTTTCGGAGTGGGTGCGGCGGTTTACGGTATTGCTGTTATCCTTGAAGAAAAGTTCGGCAAACGAACT
>CAMCMW010000268.1 GCA_945876155.1 uncultured Ruminococcus sp.
TTCAGAAGTTGAAATCGGCGAGTTTTTCGACGAATACTATGGCGGCTTTGATAATTTCTTTGATAACAATCTTAGATTAGAAAATTAATAAAAAATCTCTTGCATTATCTGAATTAGTGTGCTATAATATAAAGGTGATATTAATATAAACAAATTCGTTCAACATATAACAAACATTTTCACATATTTGTAAAACAAGGAGCTGATTCAATGTCCGAACATTCAGTTATTACAATTGAACGCCAATACGCAAGCGGCGGTCTTGAAATCGGAGGAAAGCTGTCCCAGAAACTTAACATCCCTGTTTACAGCAGAGAAATAGTTGAAATGGCGGCTGACAGGTGCGGTATCCCTAAAGAATATCTCGAAAGTACTCAGGAAAACGTTTCACAAAGCTTTCTTTACAGGCTTTCTCTTGCCGCTAAATCGGGTTCAATTGATGTAGACAAAACAGCGTCAAAAGCTGATATTCTCTACAGCGAAGTTTACAAAGTCGTTACTGAACTCGCTGAAAAGGAAAGCTGCATTATCGTCGGACAGTGCGCTGATTACATTCTCAAAGATAACAAAAAAACTTTCAGGGTTTTTATTCATGCTCTTATGGAGGACAGAATTAAGCGTGCAATTGAAAATTACGGAATAAGTGAACAGTATGCTGATTACATTATCAGAAAAAACGACAAACGCCGTGAATCTTTTTACAATGCAAATACTATGAGAACCTGGGGCGTTAAGGAAAATTATCATATCTGTCTTAACAGTTCACTTTTCTCGGTTGAAAGCTGTTCCGATATAATCATTGACGCAATGAAATATGCTGACAACCTTAAATAACTGCAAAAAAGCATTGCAGTTTTAAATAAATTCCTGAAACTGCAATGCTTTTATATACTTTTTATCCCACTTTTCAACTTATAAATCTTTTTTTGATTTTTTTCAAAAAAATTCAAAAAAGGTATTGACTTTTATTTTTATCTGTGATATAATAATTAAGCACTAAGGAAAGTGCAGCAAACATGACGCGGTGTGGAGCAGCTAGGTAGCTCGTCGGGCTCATAACCCGAAGGTCGTTGGTTCAAATCCAGCCGCCGCAACCAATTGAAAAGTGCTATGCAATGCTTTAGGAAAAATGGAGGAATTCCCCTTGGCGATTGCATAGCACTTTTCTTATTTCTCGTATCTACGGGCTTTGAGGGACTTTCTACCAAAAATTCTAATGATGATTTTTATTGCAAATCCTCTTTAATTTATGATATTTTACAGACACTTCATGGGTTCGTGAGGTGCTTATTTTTTTGCATCAATTCAAAAAATACATCAATTTGACATCAATTTTGAAAAAACTGATATTTTATGCCTTGCCGAGAAAATAAATTTTTTTATTGACCTGTCACATGAAAAATATTATAATTATAAAAGAAGCAGCTCCAAATGGAGCTGCCTCTGAAAATAAATTAATAGTAATAGTCATCATCGTCGTCTTCATCTTCGTCTTCATCGTTATCTTCCCAGGAAGTATTGATTATATTTGTGGGAAAAGCCGGTGGTGTACCGTTAAGGTTAATATCAAATGTAGGACCGGCAATTACGCTGACATTTGTGTTGTAACCTTCATCAAAGAACTTCTTGCCCATAGCATATGCCACGTTAGCAGACTGTATTTGCTGTGACGCGGCATATTCCGTTGTTTTTTCAATCAGTTCACCTAATCCGTTAAACTCAGAAAAGGAACTGCCTTTAATTCTTATGATTGGAACGGTCTGTACAGATACATTTGGTAAATTATTCTGCACCACTGTAGGTGTACAGCTGACTTCAGACTGTGGTACAGGATTTATTTCTGTTTCAGTAGGCTGTGTGCACACAGCGTTGTTTGTATTATCAGCATAATTGTTATTCATAAAACAATACCCTCTTTCATAATTGTAGTCATTCATAATGTTATTGACTCTGATTGGAGCACGATATATGTAATCTCCAATATAATTGTTTTGTGCTATCTGGCTGACTGCCACGTATTCTTCAGATTCATCAGACTCCTCAATTTCCGTAGTTTCATCAATTTCAAGAAAATTAAAATCATCTGAATCAGAATAATCATTAGTATCAAGGAACTCATTTGCACTTATATTGATAATATCAAACCCGTGCTCTTTGAGAACCTTGTTTACTCTCTGCTTTATTCGATTTAGCTCAGACGGACATTGTGAAAACTTTTTTCCGCTTTTGAAATTAACGGAATTAAGTGAAAAGTGAAGATGTCGCACCCTCGTATCCTTGTGCAGTGCATAAATGCACTGATAGTCCTTGTATATACCCGTTATCTTATCGGCAATGGTCATATACAATTCATCAGGGTTTGTGGGTACATCAGGTGTCAGAGAAAGCACAAAGTGCTCTCCCTGTTTTCCGTGAGTCTTGTGGTTAAGTCTCTTGACCGTAATCATTGACTCTAATGGTGCCTTGTGGGAACAGCAGTGGCCACCCACAAATTTACCATCATCTGTTTTAGCTGAATCAGTAATATAGCCGTTAATATCTTCGAGATATTTAAGACTGTCATTTGAGCCGTTGACAAATTTAATTACAGACATTGTTTCACCTCCCATTAATCCTGAGAGTGAATGTCTGTCAAATGTTCAGTCAGCAGAAACAGTTTGTGAGATATTTCATCAAGTGCATCTGTAACAGCGGTTACTGCAGCATCGGGTATACCACCATTACTTTTGAAATGCTCAAGGTCGCTGTATATCTGACAGAGCATTGCAGATATTTCCTTCCCTTCTGTGAGGCAAATTAATTTATCTTTGCTGAATATAATGCTTCTGACAAAATCGCTCATGCTCATACCAGCATCTACTGCCAGACTGTTAAGGGCTTCCTTCTCTTCTTCTGTAAGACGTATCTTCACGTCTTTGGTTTTGTTTTCAGTGCTTTTCATTGCAAAATACCTCTTTCTTTGATATTCGTGGGTACAATTGCTAATCTTGTAGGTCATGTACCCACATGAACTAAATACATACTGTATCATCCCTATGGGAAAGTCATCCCTGAATGAAACAACGTATTTATTTTGATTTATCAACAGATGTTCCATCTGTTTCCGCTTCATCAGGCATACTGGTCAGTCGGATTCCTCTGAATCCGTTTACCCGGTCATTACCTGAATAAACCTTGTCATACCGTATATCGGCAAAACAGTTTCTGACTTTATCCAGAAAGGTGTTTCTGCCAACAGGCTTGACAGCATTCTTGTGACAAAAATCAACATAACAGCCATACAGGACTGCTGATGATACTGAACCACTTTTATCTGTGACAACCTTTTCGCTGAGAAAATCCTCGGCTGAATGTATAAGCAGACGCTGTTGTCGGATAAATTCCTGTGCATCATTTGCCATACTGAAATTATATCCTGACGTAACAAGTTCTTTAAGCTTGTCTACAGCGATTGAAAATATAACATCTTTCTCTTTTATCAGCTTATCCTCTAAATCAGGGTCAAGCTGATTCTCCGGAATTTCTCTTGTAAACAGAATTACCACAAGTCTGTCCAGTACTGCATCATCGGGGTTGGCAAATACAAGCGGATTATTACTTGCAAAAATAAACGACAGTGTAGGAGTGAAGTCAGTTCCCTTTTCATACACTTCCCT
>CAMCMW010000269.1 GCA_945876155.1 uncultured Ruminococcus sp.
ACTTACCCGTGCCGGAATCATTGAATCACTTCAATTCAGACTGGGGGCTTTGGTAATTATCGCCGGAAATCTGTTGTATCTGATAGTGGTCTATTTTCTTTGGAAAGCCATTTACGCCTCCGCCGGAACAGACGTGGTCAACGGCATGACATTTTCCGATACACTGATTTATCTGGTACTTGCAACAGCACTTTTCAACTTTATGGAAATGTTCGTTGTATGGGAGATAGGGCGGCGTATTCAATCGGGAGAAATCACTCTTGACCTGCTCAAGCCAATGGAATACAGGCGGTATGTGTTCTGGTCGTATTCCGGCTCTTTTGTTACGCAGTTTTTCTTCACATTTCTTCCCACATTTATTGTTGTGGCGGTTGTGACGCATGGGGCAATACATATCGGAATCAATCTGCTGTTTTTCGTGATTTCTGTAATCATGGCAGTTTCGATAAATTACAGCATAGATTTCCTTGTGGGAACAATTTGCCTGTACACGGAATCAATATGGGGAATCAACATTATGAAACAGGTCATAGTCATGCTGCTTTCGGGAGCGACAATTCCAATTGCATTCTTCCCCGAACCGCTGAAAACCATTGTGTACTATCTGCCCTTCCAGTCCATTTACAATGCACCGCTGTCAGTCCTGCTGGACGGAAATCCCCAGCCCCGGACAATTCTGACAACACTCGGCACACAGCTGATATGGTGTATTGTTATGATAGTTCTGAGCAAGCTGTTCTGGAAAGTATCGCTGCGGCAGATTACTGTGAATGGAGGCTGAGTTATGAAAAGAAAAGGTTTAGGTTTCTATCTGAGAATATATGGTAAAATCCTTGCACAGGATATAAAGAGCAAAATGAGCTACCGTGCGGACTTTATTATTTCAACGATAGGTATGATTTTCACCAATATTGCTGGCTTTGTCAGTTTCTGGATTCTGTTTAGCAATTTTTCTTCTGTCAAAGGCTGGAGCTATCATGAAATGCTGTTTCTGTACGGTTTCTCATTGGTATCATTGACGCCTGTGCAGTGCCTTTTTGACAATAACTGGAGTCTGAGAATGTATGTGTATTCCGGTGATTTTGTCAAATACTGTTTCCGTCCTATCAATCTGTTTTTTTATTACCAGTCCGAGGTATTCGACATCAAAGGACTGGGACAGCTTGCCTTCGGTATAGGCACTATAGCCTATTCATGGAGCAAGCTGGGACTTGGTTTTACACCCCTTATGCTGCTGAAAATGATTATCTTTCTGCTGACTGCATCGCTGATTATGATTGCATTACAGAATGCGGCAGCGGCAACCTGTTTCTGGATTCAGAATTCATTCTATGTACTGGATCTGGTAACACGTTTCAAGGACTATGCGAAATATCCGATTACAATTTTCAGTCCCGTATTCCGTTTTATTTTTACATTTGTAATGCCTGTTGCTTTTATTGCATACTATCCGAGTATTGTGATACTCCGTCCCGATGAAGTACCTCTGCTGTCGTGGCTGTCACCGCTGATTGGTATACTGTTTTTCTGGCTAAGTTACAAATTCTGGATGTATGGTGCCATGAAATATAGCGGGACGGGGTCGTGATTATCAGAAATTCCCTGTATAAGCGATATATAATTGAATGACAAAAAGAGAAAGTCTGCGTAACACGTTCAGGTTACGCAGACTTTCATTTTGAGCATTGCCTTTTCACAGCAGCGCTCTTGTTGCATAAGCAGTGCAAAATTGTTGCAGGCATTGCGACAGCAGATATCTTTTTCTATGGTATAATAGTAAAGCATAAAGGGTTAAGCTTTTATGCGGTTATTCATGTTTAATGTTTTTCTTTCTGAGAAGTTCAATCGCATTTTCTAAAAAGCATATATCCTCATCGGACAGGTCAGTTACATCGAGGGTTTGCTTTTTGTTTTCAATTCCCAGAAGATAATCAGTAGAAACATGAAATATTTTCGAGAGCTTTATCAGAATTTCAGGCGACGGTGAACGCAGTGACTGTTCGTAGTAGCTTACAGTCGCTTTTGAAAGCCATAGTTTGTCCGCTAATTGCTTTTGCGTAAGACCTGCCTGTTGCCTGAGTTCTTTTAAAGTTGTACCGAAGTCAACCATTATTGCACCTCCTGTATTGTTATAGTTTACCACAAATAAGTATAACTATTTTCTGATTTTAAGTATTATAATAGTTGACAACTATGACTGATTGTGCTATAATGGTAATGTTAATTTGTGTTAATTAATTCGTATCTTCAATTGGCAGCAGATTAACAGTGAGTACATAAACACGACATATTATTTGGAGGAAAAGAGAATGAAAAGAAAAGTTGTAAGTATAGTTATGGCGGCTGCAATGGTTATGGCTGGTATGACTGGCTGCGGTGAAAAGAAAACAGACGATGAAAAAATTGAAGATGCAATCAATTCCATGTCAGAAGAGGAGATTGAAGCTGCAATCCTTGATAATGCTGTGAAGATTGATTCAGAAAACAGTATCAGTGAAACAACAGAGCCTCAGCCCGAAGAAATAAACCCTTTTGAAACACTGAATGTAACCTTCAGCGGAATAGCACCACACAGTCAGATTGAATTAAGCGGCGGTTCTTCCTATGTTACGTATACTCCAAGTGTTGAAACAGGAATGAAAAACGGTGACACAGTTACAATAACTGCTGAACTGAACAGCAGCTATGAAAGCAAGTACAAATTAACAGAAACACAGATGCAGTATACTGCCGAGGGACTTTCTTCATATATAGAAAAGTTAAGTGAACTCCCACAGGACACAATGACAAAAATGGATCAGACTTTCAGAGATGGTTATGCAGCATTTCTGGCAAAGCAGGGTTTCAACTATAAAATCAATGATATGGCATTGCTCGGAAACTATATGCTGTTTGAGAAAAATCCCACATCTAATAATGGAACAGCAAATTACATTTATTTTGTCTATAAAATAAATATTGATTTTACATATAAAGATGTGGTGGAAAACCATGAATATTACTGGTGTGCATACTATGAGAACGTTTTTATGATGCCTGATGGAATGATATCAGCTGACTATGAGGATTTACATATGGGCAACCTTAATTTTGACAATCTCACCATTGACGGATTTTATGTAGAAGGCTGTAACGATCTGGATACACTGTTCAGAAAAAATGTTACTGAAAAAATTGATACATATAACTATGAATCCACTGTTCAATAATAGAGGAGAAAAATAAAATGATAAGTTTTGATGAAATGCCGGTATCGGCGCAGAAAGCGTACACATTTACAAATAAGGTCAGAAAAGCGGTTATGTTTATTGGCTGGGGCGTATTTTTATTAAACCTGATAATCTCATTTATCAACGGTTATAAAAGTGCATTTATCAGTTCGTTAATTGTTGCAGGAATTATACCAGGACTTATACACGGTGAGTTTACATATAAAAAGATGTACAGAAATCTGTTTATTATCGGACTTTTTATTGATGTATTGTTAGCAACGATATTTGCATATGCTGGATTTATCTTTCTGATTGCAGATACAATAATTTTCATCATGAAAAAACCGCTTGTTTATCCCTTTGAGAACAAGTGCTTTCTTGAAACCAGAAAGGCACAGGAAGAGATTGCGGCAGCGACTTATAATGTCTGTCTGCGTGCCGC
>CAMCMW010000270.1 GCA_945876155.1 uncultured Ruminococcus sp.
GCAGTCCCGTCAACCGATCCCACCATTTCATACATTGCGCCCTTTTCGTCTTTAATATACTGGTGCAGGTACATAAATCCACCACATTCCGCAATTACCGGCATATTGTTTTCCAGGGCATTTTTTATATCCGCAAGCATTTTCTTATTGGCAGAGAGCCTGTCCAGGTACAATTCCGGATACCCTCCGCAGAGAATTATTCCGCTTATCCCCTCCGGCAGTCTGCTGTCATTAAGCGGCGAAAACTTCACTATTTCACAGCCGGTTTCCCTCAGAACGTCAAGGTTGTCCTCATAGATAAAGCAGAATGCACTGTCTGACGCCACGGCAATTTTAACCGGGTTTTCACTGCACAAATCCCTTATCTCAGGACGCAGGCTTTCCGGATTTTCTGTGATTTCAGCAAGTTCAGTCAGCCTGTTAATATCAATGTACTTTTCGGCATATCCGGCAAGGATACTGAGTTTGGATTTTATGTCTGCTATTTCGTTGGCTGTGACAAGTCCGAGGTGACGGCTTTCAAATGAACAGGAACGGTCAAAGGGCATACGTCCGAGGTATTCCGTTCCAAGTTCGTCACACAGTGTTTTAATTTCCGGCACAAGCTTTTCCGGCAGGCGATTGAAAACGAATCCACAGATATTATTGGGCTTACGGAAGGTCAGAAAACCTTTCATCACTGCCCCAACAGAACTGCTCATACCTTTGCAGTCAACAACCATAACAACAGGCGTTTTTGTATCACAGGAAATACCACACGAGGAGGATTTTCCACGCACGCCGTCATAAAAACCCATTACGCTTTCTATGACTGAAATCTCTCCGGCATTTTTTTCAAGAAGATATTTTATGGTCTTGCTGTCACAGAACCAGCTGTCAATACTGCGTGACTTAGTGCCGATAATTCGACTGTGAAACATGGGGTCAATGTAGTCTGGTCCGCACTTGAAAGAGGTGACGTTGATTCTGCTGTTCACAAGTGCCTGAAGAATGGCACAGGTAACAGTAGTCTTGCCGCAGCCGCTGTTTGTTCCGGCAATCATTATTCTTTTCATTGTATTTTCCATTTTACGATGTAGACAGGGTTTTCCGCTGAAAGCATTGTGTGACTGCCGATTTTTTTAGTTCTTGTGACTGCTATCTGGGTTATCTCCGCTGTAAGTCCAATCTTTTCAAATATTGCCATACAGTCTGTAAGTGTTTCAAGTGACACGGCAGTCACCACAAGCTTTACACTGCTATTTTTATTATACGCCAGATTGATTATTTTTTCAAGCTCGCCCCCCGAACCGCCGATAAAAATACAGTCCGGAACAGGAAGAGTTTCAGCGGCATGGGAGGCGTCCGACTCAATTATCTGTATATTGTCACATGAAAATCTGCGGCTGTTCTGTTCAGTCAGACGAACAGCAGTTTCGTTTTTGTCCACCGCATAAACCGTGCCGTTTTCACACTGCATTGCCATTTCCACCGACACTGAACCACTTCCGCAGCCAATGTCCCAGCAGACATCATCTCTGCCGATTTCCAGCTTTGAAATCACAGCACAGCGCACTTCAGATTTGGTCATAGGAACTTTATCCCGGATAAATTCGCTGTCGTCAATTCCGATACGAATATTTTTTTCATACTGCGGATTTATCACCACCGCCACACAAAGCTTGTCAGTATGCAAACCAGTCAGTTCCTTTGCACTGCCGCTGAAAATCCGTTCATTATCATAAGAAAGATTTTCGCCGACGTATACCGTAACGTTTTCAAGACCGTACTCGCAAAGCCTCCGGCAAAGCTGTGAAACTGTCATATCTCCCCCAAGCAGAAAAAAGCTTTTTTCATAGCGGCTGACAAGTCTTGCGGCATTGGCGTTTCTGCCGTGAAGAGAGGAAAAGTGCATATTCTGCCACGGTATTTTGATTTTTGAACAGAAATACACCGGAGAGGAAATTCCGCAGATAACCTCAGTGTCCATATTGCTTAACAGACTCAAAAGCTTTTGCGCACCGCTGTAAAAACCGCAGTCGCCTGACATCAGCACGGCAATTTTTTCGCAGTCGGAATTTCTGATATATTCAGCAATTGTTTCGCTTTTGTATTCGCACAGACACGGCTTATTCAGACTTTCAAACGGTTTCATCATACGCTCTGCGCCAATCAGCAAATCTGCGTTTTTTACCGCATCTTCCCCCTCACGGGTAAGAGTGAGAGTGCCGTCCATACCTGTTCCCACAATAAAAATTTTCTTATACATCTCCAGAAGTATTTTTACAGCCTGTGAAGCTGAAATGCCGTTTTCTTCCAGTCTGCTAATCACCACAAGCTTTGTACCACATTCCTTTGCCGCAGCCGCTTTTTCCTCAAAACCACCGTTTCTGCCGCTTTCCTTTGTGACAAGAAAATCTGCGCCGTACTTTTTTATATGCTCAACATTCTGCTCCTTAGTAAAAGGTCCTTTCTGAGCAATTATATTTTCCGGCTTTATTCCCAGCTGGGTACACTGTGAAACAATCCCCTCAGCCGGCAGTACCCTTGCCGAACATCTATTTGAAAAATCTTTGATACTGCTGAATACCGCCAGTTCCTTGCTGCCTGTTGTAAACAAGATTTTTCCGTCAGTATTACCCAGATACTCCGCCGCAGACTGTACATTTTCAAAGTACAATCCATAATCGTCATACTCAGATTTTCTCTTTACCCTGACATATTCCGCACCGCATTCAGCACAGGCTTTTTTTATATTTTCAGTCGCCTCAACAGCGTAAGGGTGAGTGGCGTCAATGACCAGTTCTATGGTGTTTTCCTTGATGAAATACGAAATTTCAGTGGCGTTTTTTCTGCCCGTCAAAATGGTAACACAGGCGTTTTTGTCAAGCAGTCCGGCGCCGTATTCAGTGGTAACGCTGACGTATGCCGGAATATTGTTTCTGATACATTCCTCACACAGCTGACGCCCTTCGGTAGTACCGCCGAAAATAAGTATTTTACACATTTCTGTAACCTCTCGGCGTAACCATTCTGCCGTTTATTATTCTGGTTTCACTGTTTCCCACAAAAACTGTCGTAAACATATCCGCTGAAAAGTTTCTCAGCTCAGAAAGTGTCATTATACCGCTTTCCTCACTGTCCCTGCCGATGTTTCTCACATATCCGCAGACTGTTTCCGGTGTTTTATATTTCAGCATAATATCACAGGCTTTCATGAGATAGTCGGCTCTTTTTTTCGAGGACGGATTGTAAATTGCCACGGCAAAATCCCCCATAGCGGCACATTCAAGCCTTTTCTCAATTTTTTCCCATGGAGTCAGCAAATCTGACAGGCTTATTACTGCAAAATCGTGTGTCAGGGGTGCGCCTAATACTGCCCCTCCGCTGAGTGCCGCAGTAACGCCGGGTACTATTTCAATTTCAGTTTCGGGGTACTTCTCCCCCATTTCCAGCGCAAGACAAGCCATGCCGTAAACTCCACTGTCACCACTGCACACAAGGGAAACAGTTCTGCCCTTTGCCGCCTCTTCAATAGCGTATTTTACACGGTCTGTTTCCTGCCTCATTCCGGTTGAAATAAATTTTTTATCCGGGTACTGCTTTGCCAGAATTTCGGTGTAAACAGTATACCCCACTACAACATCACTTTTCAAAATCGCCGTTTC
>CAMCMW010000271.1 GCA_945876155.1 uncultured Ruminococcus sp.
TGTCCGCCCATCTTAGGCTGAATGGTTGTGCTGCCAACAGCACCGTTCCAATGTTTGCAAAGAACACATTTACGATCGGTTTTACGGATAATACTCTTACTCATAGTAACCTCTTCTTTCTCTGGTAAATAGTATTCAACATATTTCAATTTATTATAGCATATAATATTAATAATGTCAAACAGTATTTATCAGGTTCTGACAAAATATGTGAGGTTATATGCTATGTTTAAACTTAAAGCCGCAAACGGCTCAAATAATATTACAGGACAAAATCTTATCGCCATACGTCATAAAATGAATATTTCTCAGCGGCAGCTTGCCAGAATGATGCAGATTGCAGGCTATGATGTTGACCATCACTTCATACGCCGTATTGAAAATGGAGAAAGATTTATCACTGATATTGAACTTGTTGTTCTGTCAAAAGTCCTGAAAGTCGATATTATGGAACTTATTGACGATACAATACCTGTTTCGTCACAGGACAGCAATTAATTTGCTTTGTTCCTGTACTTTTGAATTTCTGTGTAACATTCAGTACAATACCCCATGCCTTTATCCCATTTCAGCTTGTTTTCGGGAACTGTTTTGCCGCAGCTTTCGCATTTGCAGCTGCCGTTTTTGTCCCTCCATGCAGTTTTTTCTATGAAGCAGCACCTTCTCTCTGACTACAAATAATTATAGCACTCGTTTTTTCTGGTTTGTAAAAATGACTTTTGCTTACAGAAAAACACATACGATAAGGCTCAAAACTTCTGAAAAGCTGCTCTGGCGTTTGTGAAAATCTTTTTTGAATGTGTCAATGTTCTGACCGTTCCAGACGGTAACTACAGTATAACACTCTGATTCAGATTGATTTCCTTAAATAATTCTGATATAATATTTTATGAAAGGTCGTGATTCTTTTGGCTGATAGAAATATTCTTTATGAGAATGCAGGAGAACTTACCAGCTCCTGTCTTGATGATATTCTTGAAGGTGATTATTCATTCTTCGATGATGAGAATAATTATACTGAAGAATATTTGCTGGAATACAATTTCAAAACCTTTTCAGACGGACTGACCGACTGTATAATCAGGCACAATTACAGCGGTGATATAAATTCTGCCAATGAGAAAGCAACTTTTATAAAAAATAAATGCAATGAGAAAAATATAGATTTAAATTCTTCGGTTGTAAAAACATGGTTTAACGACAAGCGTCCTATATCTTCTGAAAGAAGCCGTGAAAATGTATATAAACTCTGCTTTGCACTTGGTCTTACAGCCAGGGAAACATCAGAATTTTTTCTTAAAGTCTATTACGAATGTCCTTTTAATTTCAGAATTTACCAAGAACTGATATATTACTATTGCTTGAATAACAGTCAGAGCTATTCCTCAGCATGCAATCTTATCAATAAAGCCAAAGAGATTCTGGAAAATTCAGAAGCAATCCAGTCTGTATATGAGCTTACAACCGGTATAGAAACTGATCTGAAAAATATACATACAGATGACGAATTATTAAAATTCATTTCTCAGCACAGCATGGATTTTCTTATTACTAATCAGACAGCCTGCCGCCATGCAAAGCGTCTTATTGATGAATGTACAGAACTTGCAAAAAATGAATGTCAGTCACGGGAAGAGTTTCATCACAAGCTTGGCAGATCCGGAAATATTGATTTGCTTATTTATGTACTTTTCGGAGAAGATATTTCAGACTTCAAAAAAGACAGTTCCTTTTCAAAAGCAGCTGAATTTCCCGAACTTGTAAAATCAAATTTTCCTTTGAAAATGAATCTTTCAAAAATCAAAAACGGTCAGAAGGTATCATATGAAACTATGAGAAAAAGCCTGATACTGCTTTCGTTTTATTCATATTATGCACAGCTTTTTCAGGATGCCGATTATGAGGGTTTCTGTGCACTTGAAGAGGATTTTACAGATTTTGTATGTGAGACGAATGATCTGCTAAAGACCTGCGGATACCCCTCTTTATATGTCAGAAATCCCTTTGACTGGCTTATAATGCACTGCGGCAGCCGGGAATACCCCCTTGATGAATTCAGAAACGCATTAAACAGATATTATCTTGATCACTTGCAGCAATACCAACAGAAGATTCGTTTGTCTTAAAGAGTTAAAGAAAACCATTTAACAAGGAGAGGCAGCATGAAACAGGCATTACCGGAAAATACAGATATAATACTTTGCGAAACAGGAACAGATAAACAATACTGTTTTAAGATTATCAATATCATAGGAATGGGAGCAAGCTGTATTGTTTATACCGCTTCATATACTGATGCAGAGGGTAATAATTTTACTGTACGCCTTAAAGAATGCTACCCTTCCGATCTTGAAATCACAAGAAACAGTGCAATGGAACTTGTTGTTCCCCAAAAATTCAATGACAATTTTGAAAAATATACGCAACGGTTTACCAACGGATACCGCAGACAGCTGAAATTTCGTCAGAATCCCGAAAGCATGAACAGCATCAGCAATATTCAGGGGATTTTTGAGGGCAATAACACAAAATATATTGCAATGAGCTGTCAGAACGGTGTCAGCATTGATAAGGCTGATTTGACGCTTTATGATATTTTCCGTGTGCTGAAAGCTGTTACGGTTCAGATAGATAATTTTCACAAAAACGGTTTTCTTTACCTCGACCTTAAACCGGAAAATGTTATCCTTTACCCAGAAACGCCTGAGCTTGTAATGCTTTTTGATTTTGACAGTGCAGTTGAAATCCACGAATTAAGCATTGAAAATCTTTCTTTTACTCAGAAATGGTCTGCTCCGGAAACAGTTCAGAGAAAAGCGAAAAATATCGGTGTACGTTCTGATGTTTACACTCTCGGAGCACTTCTTATGTATATGCTTCTGGGAAGAAATCCAGTGCTTACAGACCGCCGCAGAAATGCAGACTGGACCGATGAATTTCAGAATAGTCTTCTTGCCGATGAAAGTCCGGAAACAAAGCGAATGATAGCGGAAATTTTCAGAAAAACCTTATCTGCCAATCCGGACAGCCGTTACAGTTCGTGCGGCGAGTTACTGGAAGTTATTGAACCATTTATTCAGTCGTTTCAGAAGCAGAAACCATACCTTAAAACAGTTCTGCCCATTGGTAATAACTATTTCTGCGGACGTGACAGAGAAATATCAGAGATACATAATATTCTTGAAGCGGAAACCAGTTTTCTTTTTCTGCATGGTATAGGTGGTATTGGCAAATCTGAACTGGCAAAGCATTATGCAATGAAATACTCTGCCAGCTATGACGCAGTGATTTTCGTCAGATATGACAGCAGTATTATTGAAACTGTGGCAAGTGATTCAGGATTCCCTGTTGTAAACTGCAGCCGCTGTGATGAGGAAAGTGATGAGGATTATTTCAAAAGAAAAATTAGTATTCTGCAAAAAATCTGCACTCCCCATTATTTAATTATTCTCGATAATTTTGATACTGATGAATGTGATAACCTTGATGAACTCACATCACTAAACTGCAAATTTCTTATTACTTCAAGGATTGATTTTGAAGGGATTTTTCCGCAGTACGAGGTTGATGTTCTTGATGAGTTTGAGGATATTTACAATATTTTCAGTTACTGGTACAGAAATGAAATTCCGGAAAATG
>CAMCMW010000272.1 GCA_945876155.1 uncultured Ruminococcus sp.
ACTTACCCGGAGAATCTGAGAAATTTTTGCAAGCGTTTCCAGAGACGGAGAACGTGTTCCTCGCTCTAAATGTCCGACATATCCTGTGGATAGTGAGCATAATTCGCTGAGTTGTTCCTGCGTCATTCTGGAAAGCTCTCTGTATCTGCGTATACGGTCGCCGATTGCTGTGTAGTCAAGCTCCTGTTCCATGGAAAAATAAATGTGATATAATTAGACAAAGTTAGACTTTCGGAGGTATAAATATGTTCTGTAAAAACTGTGGAAAAGAATTGAAAAAAGGTGCTGCATTCTGCCATGAATGCGGTGCTAAAGTGGAATTAAATGAAACTGTACAGGCAAATCCGATTGAAGCAAATGTGCCTCAGCCTGCTATGGCAAATCCCGGTGGCACAGCTTCGGTCAGGAAAATGTCAAAAGGGAAAGTTATATTGGTTGCTGTATTTGCAATTCTGATTATTATTGTGATTGCTTGTGCAATGGGTGGTGGTGACAGTTCACCGTTTGGAGAATATTCTGAGGAAGATGTAGTCAAAACACTGGCAATCTCAACTGTGCGTGAACAGTATTCAGTGTCCCACGATCAAGATGTATATGATGTTGAAATTCTTGATACAGATGGAAAATGTAATTATATTGTATCTGCAACTACAGAAGATAAACATGGGTTTGAAACATGGTGGATACTTCTTTTAAAATTTGACACAGATAGCGGAAAGTATCTAAAGTATATACACTATCATGGAGAAGATGATTGGGACGGAGAAATTAACGGAGATAGATTTACAAAAGATAACATTCCGGAATACTATCGAACAAATGACGAGTTTGGTTGGGGAGAAGAAAATCATATTGAATAAACAATAAATATACTGCTTGGCACTTCACTAAAACGTGGAGTGCTATTTTTATAATAAAAATAAAGTCACTCAATTACATAGCATACCTATATGTCATGAACGTCCCGAGAAAATGGAATAATGTACAAACAGTATTTAATATGCTGTAACGAAAGCTGGTGTTCTGTATGCAAGTAGTTGTTCATTATCCTAAATCGTCAGCTGCTCAAAAGGTTTTAGGACAGAAGGTTGCGGAAATTCATGCACAGTCTGTAATTAAACGTATTAAAGAAATGCAGTTGTCGGAGAACGATACAAAAAAGTTAATAAGTATGATATGTGAAAGGGTGAATCTGCAATGACATATACATATTGAAATAAAGCAAAAGGCGGAGCGTGAAAACTCCGTCTTATTTTTCGCATAAGCATTTTAATTTATGGTCGTATAAAGCATTATTGATTTTCATAAGGGAATGAGATTTCTCTATTCCGAAAATTATAATGCTGTCCCGTTCATCTTTCGGATAAAGTGGTGCATATTTGGCAATTTTCAAAGCTGTCTGGGTTTCATCAAGGTTCAGATGTATTCCGATACAAAGGCACAGCAAAACTTCTCTTGACGGAACACGTGGATTAGAGGGAGAAAGAAACTGATAGCAGTATCTGTCGGAAAGGTCTGAATCCTTTGCAATCTGAGCAATGGTCAGTTTTTTCTCTTTGATAAGTGCGTTCAGATATTCTTTTATGGAGCAGTCCAGAAGAAAGTCTTTGTTTTCCTGTAAGAACAGGTCAATACTTCCCGAATTTTTTAAGAGTTCCAGCAATTTTTCTGTATCTTTCTGTTTCATCTGATATCATTCCTCATGAAAATATTTACTTCTTTATTTTATCATGGTATAATAGAAAAAGCAAGTTTAAGGAGTGAAATTTTTGTACGAGTGGCTGGAACAGGTGCTTAAAGAGCAGTATCAATTTGTAAAGTGTCTTAGAAATACTGATAAAAATGAAATTGTTGTTTTGGAACATAAAACACTTAAAAAGCGTATAATAAAACGTAGTTTTTCGGGAAATTCGGAAGTGTATAAAAAACTTCTCACACTGAAACATAAAAATATGCCTGAAATCTTAGAGGTAACGGAGTTTGAGGACAAGTCTCTTGTTTTGGAAGAATATATTGACGGTAAGACACTACATGAATTATTGGGCAATGGAGATAATTTTAACGATCTGAAAGAAAATCAAGTAAGTGAAATGGTTTGTGAACTATGCGATATTTTATCATTCGTCCATAGTTTTAATATCATTCATAGGGATATTAAACCGGAAAATATCATAATTGAAAAAGATACTCAGACTTTAAAGCTTATAGATTTTGATTCGTCAAGAGATTACAAAAAGTATTATCCAAGAGATACCATTTATCTGGGTACACCTGGATATGCTGCTCCGGAACAATACGGCGATACATCTACAGATTTTAGAGCAGACATTTATTCTGCTGGAGTTATGATGAATGTTATGCTGACAGGTAAATTTCCTCAAGTACAATTACATCATGGAAAACTGCAAAATATTATTGAAAAATGTATTCAGGTTTCACCTGATAAGCGTTTTCAGACTGCGGAAGAACTGAAAAGGAGTCTGAAATGATGAAAAAATGTAAATACTGCGGGAAAGAAATTCACGAAAATGCAAGCTTCTGTCCTTATTGTATGAATAAGCTGATTGATACAGAAAGTATTTTTAAGAAAAAGCGTAATTACTTAAATTTCAAAAAAATTCTTGTAATATGTATCACTTTGATAATCGTTGTTTTTCTTTGTATTCTTATTGTATGTGTAAAGAAAAACAATCCGGAAAATGTGAAATCAACAGAAAATACCGATACTGCCATTGATTACTCAGCTTATATCGGAACGTGGTATAGTAAAGAAATCACCGAACCGGATGATATTTATAAAGACGGTGGATCGGCAGTACAGATTTTTTCTATTGATGACAGAATCGCAGAAATTTCTTTGTCAACAGTTCAGAGCTCTCCTATGAACAGAGTTGCAACAACAGACAAAATATACGGAGAAGTAAACGGGAATGTCATCCAATTCCATTTTCAGAACGATGGGTGGATGAGTTCCGGTGACGGGACAATTACTTTGCTGAACGATACTATTTATGCAGAAGTGGTATACACCTACAAAGACCCGTCTGCTTTATGGTCGCTTGACCATGCGAATATTTTTTATTTGCTTGATTCGGAAACATCAGATTAAACTGCGGTTTTGAAAAAGACTCTTGTTTTGCTTCCTGATGTTTGCTTAGAGCCGTAAAGATACGGTCGCTTTTTCAATACACCTGCTTGCATAGGTTGCAAAACGGTTTCCCTTGCTGTAATCAAAGGTTGAAACTGCCTTTATGAGACCGATTGTGCCGATTGAAATCAGTTCGTCCTGTTCCTTGATGTTTGAATAGTATTTTTTTATAATGTGAGCAACGAGTCTCAGATTATGTTCAATAAGTTTTGACTTTGCAGATTTGTCACCCTCTGCCATAAGCATGAACGCTTCGGCTTCTTCTTTTTTTGACAACGGCTTTGGAAATACATTTTTACTTTCAATGTGCAATGCGAAAAAGAGAAGATTTGAAAGAAAATTCAAGAACATATTATTACCTCCTAACATTGAATAGTATGCTGTATGGCTTGTTTGATATAATTTAAGAAAGCATTTTTGATGTAAGAAACAGGGTGACAGCAGTATAAATGAGCTGAAAACTGTGCATTATGAATATATGAAC
>CAMCMW010000273.1 GCA_945876155.1 uncultured Ruminococcus sp.
AAAGTGTGTTACCACGAAACACAAGCCATGCAGTTTTCCATTCTGTATCAGCCGGATAATATTCGTGAGGTACACCGGGGGAAAGATAAAAGCAGTCTCCGGATTTCTGCGTGTACGTTTTCCCATTTACTTTGAGGATTCCTTCACCGTCCAGCGTTATAAGGAACTGATGAGATATAAGTCCTTTTTCACGGAAAACATGATATTCCGTATCATTTATGCCGATTCCTGTCAGGTAAAACGGCAGATTTGTCTGATTTCCGATTACTGGATATAAAACTTCAGGCATATTGAAATGCTCCCTTCGTCAGACTTCCTTTCGGTATATTTATATTATACCACATTGTTTGACAAAAGGGGAGTATTTTATTTCCATTCAGATTTTTCTCTTGCAGACTTTAAAAGTTGTGCTTGACAAACGCTGTTATCCTATGGTATAATACACACAGGTAAGCTAATGCTAACTTAATGGAGGTAAAAAATGAGTGTAGTAGTAGTAGTAGGCGGAAACGACCGCATGGCAACAAGATATAAGGACATCTGTGAGGAATATAACTGTAAAGCAAAGGTATTTACTCAGATGCCGTCCGACTTTGAAAATAAGCTTGGTACTCCTGATCTGATGGTCGTATTTACAAATACTTGTTCTCATAAAATGGTGAGCAGGGTTAATCAGAAGTCAAGAAAGCATGATATTCCTGTTGTGAGGATACATAGTGCAAGTGCGAGTGCACTTAAAAATGTCCTTGCAGGATACTGCGTCTGAGCTGGCTGAGACAGATTGATTTGAAGTACAGTAAATACTGGTTAGAATGCACTAACTACTATTTGCTTATTGCGTGTTAGTTATGCTTAACAAAAATCCGTGTCTTGCTGACGGCTACCGTTATAAGCGAAATCAGCGGTAATGTAAAGGATTCAAGAGTTGCCGTTTCAAAGGAAATGGCTGGTAAAATTATGGTATGAGGTGATACAAATGAGAAGTGCAGGTACAGAAATTATTGAAACTGAACGTCTTATACTTCGGAGATTTGTCCTCAGCGACTGCTACGATATGCTGAAATATTGGGTTGCGGATAAGCGGGTACAGCCTTCATACGGCGAGCCTGTGTACTCCACCGTGGACGAAGTTAACGGTCTACTGGAGAAATATATATCCTCCTATGACAGCAGCGATTACTATCGCTGGGCAGTCATTGAAAAGAAAAGCAACTGCTGTATCGGTCAGATTGCGTTTTTTCTGGTAGACCTGAAAAATCATTTTGCAGAAATTGAATACTGCATCGGCGTCGATTTTCAGCGTCGGGGATATGCTTCGGAAGCCACAAAAGCAGTCATACAATTCGGTTTTGAAAGGGCTGAGTTTCACAAGGTACAAATCTGTTGCAGAGAGAACAATCTTCCGTCAAAAAGAGTGATAGAAAGGTCAGGCTTTACCTATGAGGGTTCTCTTCGTGATTACTTTTTTATTGACGGACAGTATTACGACAGGCTTTATTATTCGATTTTGCGTGATGAATACTATAATATCTGGAGGGATAAATATGTCAACACTTAAAGATGCATGAATACGTTAATTATAATTGAGGGCATTACTGTCATTTACACAGTTCAGTATCCAGACTCTAGAAAATTATCTGTTTCATATAATATCTCCTCATTTCAAGCACTCAAAGCATAGCGTTTTTTCTTTGTTGAATGATATACTGATGACTTTTCAGTTGATGTAATCAGAACCCGGCACTGGCTCTTGTCAAAGTCCTTTTCAAAATACTGTTCCGCCAGCGCAGTGTTAACAAGAGAGCGGATACAGTTTATAGGACGGCGAATACCCAGACTGCTGTAGCAGATTTTCATAAATGAATCCTTGGCGTCACTGGTCAGTTGTATTTCTACGCCCAGGTCATTGGAAATCAGCTTAGTTTTTTCATCAAGAAGTCGTTTCATATCTTCTTCTGACAGCTTGTGAAGATTGATGATATTCTCAATACGTCCTGCCAGTTCTTCCAGCATTCCGACTTCAAGAATATCTTCCAGAGTGATGTCCTCATAGAAACAGTCGTCCACCTGTCTGGTGTGTTCATTTTTCCTGGTTTCTGCACCAAAGCCGATAGAAGCCCGCTTATCTTTTTTCTCCTGTTTGCTGTCACGGATACTCTGGAAAGCACCCATCAGTACAAACATGGTTTTACCGGTGTTAATGGTATAGGTATCCGAATTCACCTCACACTTCATGTCGATTCCTTCTACAAGGGTCAGGAGATTTGACTGAAACGCAGCATTGACGTTTATATCCTGGCTGGAATAGCTCGGTAAACATTTCTTGTCTGCCTCATCCAGAAAACAGATTGCTGTGCCATCTGTTCTGGTGTTCTTCTCCACGATACGTACAGCAATTTCATCTATATCCTTACCCTTGAATCCCGTCTCGGTAAATTGGCTGAGGTCTATCTGGACAACCGGAATCGGAATTTCGTATTCTTTGAAGAAATCACGGAGAGTACGAAAAACTTCGGTCTTTCCGCAGCCGCTTGGTGCGGTCAATATCCAGTTGGGTGCATTTGTGAGCTTATCATCAGCTACAGATTTAAGGTATTCATAAAAGGTGTAGACAATTTTCTTAGTTTCCAGTCCCTGACCAATCAATCGGGATTCAAAGTAATTGAGCATATCCACAGGACTGATTCTGGAGAGTGCGATAGAAACACTGAGGGAAATCGGCGGATTTTCCTGTATTTCTTCAAAATACTCATTATTGAATTCCTCATAATTTTCTTTGTAGCTTGCAAATTTTAAACTTGGTCGAAAGGCTTTTGTAAGTCCTATAACCTGATTATTCTCACATATTATCAGTGTTGATCTTGATAATTGTACACCAGATGCCAGATCGAAAAACTCTTCATACAGTATATCTGAAGGGTCAAAGTCAAGTTTGCTGGTAATTAATTCTTTGGGGAAGTAAATAACACAGCCCAAAGAATTCTTCTCAAGCACAGCGTGTTCTGTATCAATACATTCCTGTATCAGATTCAGATTATCTTTTGAAATCTCATTGTCTATTACCAGATAAGAGTGCTTTCTGGAAACAGAGTATATGCCGCTTTCCAATGAGGAGATGTTGTCCTTATCAATTATGCGGTACTCGATGTCATCTGATAGGATATATGGTATTTTCTCCATACTATCATCGAACTTATTAATACAATGCTGACAAAAACGGTCAATACCCACGTGAAAATACACGCTTTCTTCTTCCAAAAGACTTTCACAGGAGTTACAAATTCTGTCATAAGGTATAAACTTCATTTCTTCCATGATATCTTTCATTATAAACACTCCTTTTAAATTGTACACTGTTGTGGATTGGATCGTGTTTAAAGTATACCATAAAAGCAGACGTTCTTCAAGTATATAAGTGGTATAATTTAATTATACCAGTTTTAGTACCTGAACAAAAAACTCTGCCTCAGAAGGGCAGAGTATATATCAATATATATCATAAATTTCAGGAAATGTATCATTATAGATGTTAATCAGAAGGAGCATCCAGAAATACCACTCATATCTTGTAAAGCTGAGTTTGAGCTTTAATTCTTCGACAGAACTGACATATGTCCCAAAATCGCAGG
>CAMCMW010000274.1 GCA_945876155.1 uncultured Ruminococcus sp.
CATCAAAAGTAACAGCAGCGTCTATGTGTGTATACTGCGGCTCTGCCATAATTCCCGCAGAACAGGTTACAGGAAAATATACTCCGGACTTGAGTCAGCTCTTTTTTAACCTTTATAATTTTCAATATACGACCGGAAATGCTCCAGATACCGTTCAGCAATCTGACTCAGTGGTCTGTCTATGGCGTGAATATACCCGATTTCCATGATTTCATCACTTTCCAGAGGAATGGACGCAATATCCGTACCGTTTAAGTCGCTACTGAGAATGCCGGAAGAGATGGTGTAGCCGTCCAGTCCGATAAGCAGATTGAATAGTGTTGCTCGGTCGGACACAATGATACTTTTCGGACTTTCGTCTGTACTGTGCAGCTCCTCTGAAAAATAGAAAGAATTGTTGATACCCTGGTCATACGTCAGCCTTGGGTAGGCAAGCAAATCCTCACGGGTTACTGATTTTTTCTTTGCCAGCGGATTGCTCCTGCTGACGAAAACGTGTGGCTTTGCGGTAAACTGCGATACGAACTGCAAATCGTTGTTTTGCAGTATACGCAGAATAACTTCACGGTTAAAATTGCTGAGAAAAAGAATACCCAGCTCGGAGCGCTGTGTGCGGACGTCCTCAATAATGTCATTTGTCCGCAGTTCACGAAGTGAGAATTCGTACTTGTCCTTTCCATATTCTTTAACAAGTGCCACAAAAGCATTGACCGCAAAGGCATAATGCTGAGATGATACAGCAAATACACGTTTTACCGGTTCACCGTATTTATAAGTCTGTTCCAGAAGTTCCACCTGTTCTACGACCTGCCTTGCATAAGAGAGAAATTTTGTCCCTTCTTCAGATAGAATCACTCCCCTGTTGCTGCGCAGAAAAATGGCTATACCCATTTCCTGTTCCAGTTCAGAAACTGCCTTGGACAGACTGGGCTGAGTGATGTAAAGTTTCTGTGCCGCCATAGTGATAGAGCCGCACTGAACAATTTGTATGATATATTTCAGCTGCTGTAAGGTCATTTGCGTTCACTCCGTAACTTGTTTTTTCAGTTTCAGTATACCACATTTGCAGACGGAAATCAACAATGCTGCACAGCAAGCAGCCTGTGCACCGCTTCATAAATACGCTTTGCAACATAAGGATTGTTCATGGTATACAGATGAATGCCGTTAACGTCCTGAGAAATCAGGTCAACTATCTGGTCTATAGCATAAGCTATCCCTGCATCTCTCAGTGCCACAGGATTATTTTCGTAACGCTCCATCATTTTTATGAACTTTTTAGGCAGACGAATTCCGCAAAGCTTTACCATACGTTCAATCTGTGCCTTGTTGGTAACAGGCATGATTCCGGCTTCAATGGGAACATCTATCCCTGCTATTGTTGCACGTTCACAAAATTCATAAAAATAATTATTGTCCAGAAACAGCTGTGTAATAAGGTGAGAAACACCGCAGTCCACCTTATGTTTCAAAAAGTTAATATCCTCTATGATACTTTTGCTTTCCGGATGTCCCTCCGGATAACAGGCGGCAATTATATTAAAATCATAACGCTCACGGATAAATTCTATCAGCTCGCTGGCATGGCTGAAATCTCCGGCAGAAACAGTATCCGGTGAAATATCCCCACGCAGGGCAAGGATATTTTCGATACTGTTTTCTTTCAGACTGTCAAGAATCTGAACCGCCTGATTTTTTGTAATACCGATACACGGCAGATGTGCCACGCTTTCAATGTTGTATCTGTTCTTAACATCAGATGCTATCTTAATGGTTTTGCTTCCGTTTTTTCCACCACCTGCACCATAGGTAACGCTGATAAAGTCCGGGTGAAGTCCTGTCAGACCGTCCAGAGTTTCATAAATCACAGTTTCTTCGGCTGTAGGCTTTGGCGGAAAAATCTCAAATGACAGGACAGTCTTTTCTTTGAATAGCTCAGAAATTTTCATTGCGTATCTCCCTTGCCGCATTCACGAGATTTTCAAGACTTGGAACGGTTTTTGCATTTCCTCTGGTTTTCAGTCCGCAGTCCGGATTTACCCACAGCTTTTCTGTTGGAATACGGTCAAGCATTTTATGTAGAACTGTTTTGATTTCCTCTTTGGACGGAACTCTCGGCGAATGAATGTCATACACTCCTGGTCCCACTTCTGTGCGGAAATTATTTTCTTGCAGCACTTCAAGAATAGTTAGGTCAGAACGACTTGCCTCAAAAGTGATAACGTCTGCGTCCATATCGTCAATATCCCTGATAATGTCCGCAAATTCGCTGTAGCACATATGTGTGTGTATTTGTGTTTCCGGTTTTACACCACTGTGTACCAGACGGAACGCAGGAATTGCCCAGTCAAGATAATCGCTCTTCCAGTCAGATTTTCTAAGGGGCAGTTTTTCACGGAGTGCAGCTTCGTCCACCTGTATGATACTGATTCCGTTTACTTCAAGGTCGAGAACTTCTTCACGGATAGCAAGGGCAATCTGATAAGCACTTTCTTTCAGAGAAATGTCCTCTCTTGGGAAAGACCAGTTGAGAATGGTAACAGGACCTGTCAGCATTCCTTTCATAGGTTTGTCTGTAAGACTCTGGGCATATGCCGACCATTTTACAGTCATAGGCTTTGCACGGGAAATATCTCCCCATACAACAGGCGGCTTGACACAGCGTGTTCCGTAGGACTGTACCCATGCCTTTTCGGTGAAGATATATCCGTCCAGACACTCTCCAAAATATTCCACCATGTCGTTTCGCTCAAATTCGCCGTGTACCAGTACATCAAGACCGATTTCTTCCTGTAATTTAACACATTCAGCAATTTTCTCTTTCATGTATATTTCGTACTGTTCTTCACTGATTTCACCTTTGCGGAATGCTGAACGAGTTGTTCTTACATCTGCTGTCTGAGGGAAAGAGCCGATAGTGGTAGTGGGCAGAAGCGGCAAGCTGAAACGCTCTTTCTGTATTTTTTCACGTTCTGCAAAGGCAGGCAATCTGACAAAATCCTTATCAGAAAGTGCCGCAACTTTTTGCTGTACTTCCGGATTGCCGCCATTTCGTGGTTCAATAAATAAATGTGTATTATACTGATATTCTTTTGTTTCAATCGGCGTTTCTGATGAAAGGATTTTTTTGAGTTCCGCAAGTTCGGAAAGCTTTTCTTCCGCATAGGCAAAATGCTTTTTATAGCTTTCTGCAAGCTTTGTTTCGTTTTTCAGTGTGTATGGAACGTGAAGCAGGGAACAGGAGGTGTTCAGCACGATTTCACCGCAGTACTTTTGAAGTTCTGAAACTGTCAGTAGCGTATTTCCGTAATGATTGCGCCAGATGTTCTTGCCGTTGACAACACCTGCAAAGAGGATTTTTTCTTTTGGGAATCCGTTTTGTTGAACAAGTGCAAGTGACTGTTTTCCCTCCACAAAATCAAGACCTATACCGTCAAAATCCAGTCCGCAGAGTTCACCGTAGCAGTCACGGACATCTCCGAAATAGGTTTGCAGCAGAATCTTTATACCGTATTTATTTGCAAGTATTTTCTTATATATCTGTACGAAAAATTTCTTGTCATCCGCAGTCATATCCATAACAAGGCATGGTTCGTCAAACTGTAC
>CAMCMW010000275.1 GCA_945876155.1 uncultured Ruminococcus sp.
ATACTGTAAACGGTTTAAGAATATTCTATGACTATGAAACCGCCTCCCCTATTTACGGCTGGATACATTATAATGGTCTTGTGTACTATTCTCAGCCGGAAACCGGAAAATACACCGGAGAACAAACTATTGACGGAATTATTTACCGTTTTGCTGACGAGGGATTCATGGAAACAGGATTCCAGAATTTCAGTGACGGCATACGTTATTATTCTGAAGACGGCACTGTTGCGTCCGGCTTTACCGACATTGACGGGGGCAGATATTATTTCGGTGAGGACTATCTTATGGAAACCGGATTTGTTACCGTTGACAGCAGCACATATTATTTCGGCGCTGACGGTGAAATGAAAACAGGCTGGCAAACCATTGACGAAAACAAGTATTATTTCAATTCCGACGGCAGTATGAAAACCGGCTGGCTTGATTACTACGGCAGAAAATATTACTTTGACCAAAACGGTAAAACTCTCGTAGGCTGGAACACCATATCCGGCAGCAAGTACTTCTTTACTGAACCCGGAGACTGTCTGCTGGGAGTAAACATCATTGACGGGGTAAAATATTATTTCAGTCCGGAAACTGGTGCGCTTGTCTGCGGAAAAACAGTAAACGGCATCACAACCAATTCAAGCGGAGTTATTACCAAAGTACTCCTTGACACACCATATCTCAGCCAGAGCGGTTTCCCCACAGGCTGTGAAAGTGCAAGTGCTGTCATGCTGCTGCGTGACGCTGGATACTCAACCTCAATCGGAGATTTTGTAGACAACGCTCTTGACAAGGGTTATCTTTTCTCTGATGGCGGTACATTATATGGTCCTGACCCGAATGTTTCATTTATAGGCGACCCACGCTCCACCACCGGATACGGCTGTTATGCCCCGGTAATCGTCAACGCTCTTAACCGTATTCTTACCGGAGGAGATGAGGCGATAAACGTTACAGGCTCGTCCATGGAAGAACTGCTGATGAACTTTATTGACAACGGTACTCCTGTGGCAATCTGGGCGACTATCAACATGATAGAAATGGAATACGGTACACAGTGGGTAATACCTGAAACAGGAAGTCTGTTTACATGGAAAAGTCATGAACACTGTCTCGTGCTTGTAGGCTATGATGAGGACTACTACTACTTAAATGACCCTTACAACAGCAACGGTTTATGCAAGTATTCACGCTCTGTTGTTGAAGACAGATTTGCAGTCATGGGTTATCAGGCTGTTGTGATTCTTAAAGGCGGAAACTGAGATTATCGGGCGTTCTTTTGGAGCGTCCGATTTTTTTAAAAAAAGGGGTTGACTTTTAGGCTTTAAAGTGTTATACTGTTTAAAGCAACAAATAAAACTGTAAAAAGGAGAATATATCATGATAATTATATGCGGAAATGCAGGTAAAACCCAGATAGACAAGCTTACTGAAAAATTTCAGGCTGACGGTTTCAGAACCCATGTCAGTCAGGGTACGGAAACAACAATTATTGGTCTTATAGGCGACACTTCAAAAATTGATGTTGAGGACGTTGAGGCAATAGACATTGTTGAAAAAGTCCAGAGAGTTTCAGAGCCTTACAAGCTTGTAAACCGTAAATTCCACGAAGAAGATACCATAATTGACGTAAACGGCGTTAAAATCGGCGGTGGTCACTTTGCAGTCATGGCAGGACCATGCTCAATCGAAAGCGAAGAACAGATTGTCAGCTGCGCAAAGGCAGTCAAGGCGGCTGGTGCAACATTTTTAAGAGGCGGAGCTTTCAAGCCGAGAACCTCCCCTTACGCATTCAGGGGTCTTAAAGCAAAGGGTCTTGAACTGCTCCTCACTGCAAAAAAAGAAACCGGACTTCCGGTAGTAACAGAACTTATGAGCCTTGAACACCTTGACCTTTTCAATGACGTGGATGTCATTCAGATAGGCGCAAGAAATATGCAGAACTTTGAAATGCTTGCTGAAATCGGCAAATGCAAAAAGCCGATTCTTCTGAAAAGAGGTCTTGCAAACACAATTGAAGAATGGCTTATGAGTGCGGAATACATTATGTCCGGCGGAAATGAAAACGTTATCCTCTGCGAAAGAGGCATCAGAACATTTGAAACTGCCACAAGAAACACCTTTGACGTTTCAGCAATTCCGGTACTCCACCACCTTACACATCTCCCTGTTATTGCTGACCCAAGCCATGCAGCCGGAAAATCTGCCCTTATCAAGCCTCTTGCAAAATCAGCGGCGGCAGCTGGTGCAGACGGTCTTATGATTGAGGTACACCCGAATCCGTCACAGGCTTTGTGCGACGGCGCTCAGTCACTTACTCCTGACGCATTCAGCGACGTAATGGCTGACGTGAAAAAAATCTGTGAACTGGAAAATAAAATATTTTAAAAAGGAATGACTTAAAATGAAAATTCTCGTTGCAGGACTTGGACTGATTGGCGGCTCATACTGCAAGGCAATAAGCAGTTATACCCAGCATGAAGTATACGGCTATGACCTTGACCCGGACACAATAAAAGCGGCTGAGCAGTGCGGCTGTATTAAAAAGGGCGTTTTGCCGGAGTCCTTCGCAGATTATGACATGGTTATTGTGGGACTTCACCCCAATGCTGCCAAAGCATTTATGAACGAATTTATGGGTAGTTTTAAAAATGGTGCTATCGTAGCCGACGTTTGCGGTATCAAGGGTGAAATGGTTTTGCAGATGACTGAAAAAGCCATAGAAAACGGCGTTTTATATGTGGGTACTCACCCTATGGCGGGTAAAGAACGTTTCGGTTTCGAGTTTTCTGACGGTTCACTTTTTATTGGTGCAAATTTCATTGTAACACCTGTTGAAAAGACCGACAAAAACGCAGTCCTTACAGTTGAGACCCTTGCAAAGGATATGGGGTTCGGAAAAATTGTGGAGACTACTCCCTTTGAGCATGACAGCATTATCGCCTATACCTCACAGCTGGCACACGTTGTTTCAAGCGCTTACGTCAAAAGTCCGACAATGCAGAAAGAACTGGGTTTCAGTGCCGGAAGTTTCAAGGACATGACTCGTATCGCCACTCTCAACGAATCAATGTGGACTTCCCTTTTCCTTGCCAACAGGGATTGTCTTGTCTATGAGATAGACCAGCTTATTGACCACCTGAAAGAATACCGCAGTGCTATTTCTGAAAACAATTCAGAAGAACTTGAAAAACTGCTTAAAGACGGCAGAATCCTGAAAGAGGAAAATTTAAGACAGCGTACTAAAGAAAATGAATAAATCTGACCGCAAATGTCAATCATAAGAACTTTACCCCCGGTCCACCGGGGGTTTTCTGTATGCAAAATAACTGCGTCCCATAAGGAACGCAGTTATTGTTATTATTTTCCAAGCTGTGTCTGGTCTATCATCATTGCAACATAGTTTATTATGAGTGTACTGTCTGATGTATCAATCACATTATCTCTTACACAATCCGCATTTGCCAGTGCTTCAGAAGTCAGCGGATATTTTTCAGGAGAAAGCAGATACATATTAATTCCAACAACGTCTGAAACGTCAACTGTTTTGTCGAGGTTTACATCTCCATACAGGTCACCGTCAGGAATATCTTCTGTCGGACCAGGTGTAAC
>CAMCMW010000276.1 GCA_945876155.1 uncultured Ruminococcus sp.
ATTGTTGATATTCAAATATATAATAAATATGTATACTATATAAATATATGAGGGGGAATTACAATGAATATCAAAAGGGGAAAGTTTTTGCGGATAACTGCCTGTGCCGTAACAGCAGCAATCCTGACAACAGCTTTACCGTTAAAATCATCTGAAACAGTGACAGTACAGGCAACTGAAACTGCAACAGTTTCAAATCCGATTATTTGGGCGGACGTTCCTGACGAGGACATTATCCGTGTCGGTGATACATACTACATGATAAGTACAACCATGTATTTCAGTCCGGGAGCGCCGATTATGAAATCAAAAGACCTTGTTTCCTGGGAAATATGCAATTATGTTTATGATACTTATGCAGACGGTGACAAACAGACTCTTAAAAACGGTGAAAACGACTATTCTCACGGTCAGTGGGCAGCAAGTCTCAGATACCATGACGGAAATTATTACGTATTCTTCGGCAGTTATGGTACTGACAAATCCTACATTTACAAAACATCTGATATCGAAAACGGAACATGGACACGCAGTGAGATAAACGGAATGTACCACGATGCGTCAATTTTGTTTGACGATGACGGAAGAAATTATCTGGTTTACGGTGCAGGCGGAACTGCAAAAATCAAGGAGTTCAATTCCGACATGACTGGTTTCAAGGACGGCGGTACGGAACAGACCCTTTTCTCAACAGGACTTGACAATCTTGCCGGAGAGGGCTGGCATATTCAGAAAATAAACGGATATTACTACATTTTCGTTATTGCATGGCCGTCAGGCAGCGGACGAATCGAGCTTTGCTACCGCAGTAAGGAACTGCTTGGAACATACGAGGGAAAAACAGTGCTTAATTCCGGAATTGGAACTTACGGCAGCGGTGTTGCACAGGGCGGTATAGTTGATACTCCCGACGGAAAATGGTACGGTATGCTTTTCCAGGATCACGGCTCTGTGGGAAGAATCCCGGTGCTTGTTCCGGTTACATGGGAAAATGACTGGCCGATGATGGGTGTGGACGGAAAAGTTCCTGTAACCATGGAAGTTGACGGCGGATATGAGGGTACTTCACTTGCAAAAGATGATGATTTCACCTACAGTTCAAACGACCTTGCACTTGAATGGCAGTGGAACCACAATCCGGATAATACTGCATGGTCGGTTACCGAACGTCCAGGATACCTCAGACTGAAAAACAATACCCTTGCAACCAATCTGCTTGACGCCCGCAATACCCTTACTCAGCGTACTGAAGGTCCTTCATGCAGCAGTGTGATAAAGCTTGATACTTCCGGAATGAAAGCCGGAGATTACGCAGGTCTTTCAGCATTCCAGTTCAAGTACGGCAATGTGGGTGTTTATGTGGCTGATGACGGAACAAAGAAAATCTATATGGCAAATAACGGAGGTTATTCTGACAGTGCAAGTGTCGGTGACAGCTATAACAATATAGTAGAACAGACTGATTTAATCGGAAATGAAATTTACCTTAAAGTTGATTTTCTGTTCAACACAGTGGATTCTGACGGAAACAGTTCATACAATATCGACAAGGCGAATTTCTACTATTCCTATAACGGTACAGACTGGACTAAAATCGGTGAGGAGCTTAGCATGGTATACAGCCTGACACTGTTTACCGGCTACCGCAGCGGTATTTACAGCTACGCTACAAAAACAACAGGCGGATATGCAGATATTGACTATTTTGATTATGAGCGTGCAGACTGGAACACTGCAACAGTAATTGAACCCAATGAATACGGCTGGTATTTTGTTGACGGCTTTGAGGGAGACACCTGTTCATGGCAGGGCAGAGGTGCTGCAAGTATTCAGACCAGCGGAAGAACAGCTTTTGTAGGCAGTGAGGCACTCCTTGTCCAGAACAGAACAGCAGCATGGAACGGCGCATACAAGACGCTTAATCCAAGAGCATTCGTTCCGGGAAATGAGTACAGTTTCAGCGCAAATGTGACATATTTTGACGGAGCGGCAACAGATAAATTCTGTCTGAAACTTCAGTATACCGACGGAAACGGTGACACTCAGTATGACACAATCGCTGAGGGAACAGCAATCAAGGGCGAATGGGTTCAGCTTGCAAACAAGAATTATCTTATTCCAACCGATGCAACAAATATGCAGCTTTATGTTGAAACTGCGGAAACAACCAATAATTTCTACATTGACGAGGTTATCGGTGCAGTCGGAGGGACAGGAATCCTCGGCGCAGGAGATGCAAAGGACATTATCACCGGAGATGTAAACTTTGACGGTATTATAAATGTATTTGACCTTTGTATGGCAAAGTATGGCGTGCTAAACGGATTTGACAGTAAAGCAGCGGAAATTGCTGCTGATGTAAATCAGGACGAAACTGCTGACAACAGTGACATTATTCAGCTGCAGGACTTTTTGACCGGAAAAATCAAAGAATTTGAAACTGAATAATTAAACTGCTTTCTCAAAATCAGAATGGAGTGTAATAACATGAAAATAAAGAAAATTGCATCAGTCTTTATTGCTGCGTGTCTGTTGTTAAGCGGCGGAGTTTCTAGTAATTTTACCGCTGAAAATGTTTCGGCAGCTGCAAACAAAACCCGTGTATCAGTCCATGATCCGTCGATATTTAAAGACAGTGACGGTACTTACTATGTGTTCGGCTCTCATATCGAGGCTGCGAAAACAAACGATTTACAGAACTGGACTCGCTTTACAAACGGCTATACAGCATCAGGAAACACCTTATTCGGTGACCTGTCATCAAACCTTGCCAAAGCCTTTGCCTGGTCGGGGGAAGACCTTGAGGACTGCGAGGGTGGATTTGCAGTCTGGGCGCCGGACGTGATATATAACCCGGACTACGTGAATACAGACGGTACTAAAGGCGCATACCTGATGTACTTCTGCACTTCTTCAACCTATATGCGTTCAGTAATCGGATTTGCGGTTTCCCGGACTGCCGAAGGACCATATACTTTTGTTGACACGCTGATTTACTCGGGTTTTACAGAAAATGACAGCTATGCCACAAGCTCCACAAAAAATGTCAACCGGAAGTATACTTCAACCAATATTGACGAGCTGATTGCCACTGGGGAAGTCACATATAATTCCAACTGGTTCAGCAGCTCAAATTACAACAACTACCTTTACCCCAATGCCATTGACCCGACTATTTACTATGATACCGACGGAACAATGTATATGTGCTACGGTTCATGGTCGGGAGGAATTTTCACTCTTGAAATTGACCCGGCAACCGGTAAATGTATTCACCCCGAAACCGGAACAACCTCTGACGGCAGAATGGTTGACAGCTATTTCGGAACAAAAATTTCCGGCGGATATTTCAAATCCGGTGAAGGACCGTTCATGGAATATAACCCCGATACAGGGTACTATTATCTCTGGGTGACTTACGGCGGACTGACTGCTGAGGGCGGTTATAACATGAGAGTTTTCCGTTCAAAAAAACCGGACGGTCCGTTCTATGATGCGGCTGGAAATCCGGCTGTACTGGGTACGTCTACAGACCTTGACAGCGTAGGACTTAAAGTCATGGGCAACTACAAATTCA
>CAMCMW010000277.1 GCA_945876155.1 uncultured Ruminococcus sp.
CAAAAACTTCCTTAACAAGATTTTCAATGAAATCGGAATCGGAATTTTGAGCCAGTCCCTTTTCCTCGATGATTTTGTCAATGTCACCATCATTTTTCATAATTTCTTCAAAGACTGTCTTGCCGGCTGAATTGGAAATAACGCCCTTTTCAATCTTTTCAATAAGCGCTGTCAGCTTTTCAGCAGTAAGATTTGTTTCAGAAATCAGCTTGCCAGTTTCGTTTGTGTACTTTGCAATGTCACTTAAAATCCAGTTGCTGATACTCTTAGGCTTGCACTTGTTCATGGCACAGCATGAGTCAAAGAGTGCAGACTTTTCCATGTCCTCAGCAATAAGGGTAGCATCAATCTGCGCAAGAGAATATTCGTTTACGTATCTCTTGATTTTAGCGTTAGGGAGTTCCGGAATCTGTTTTTTCAGTTCCTCCACCTTTTCCTTGTCAACAACAATTGTCAGCAGGTCAGGCTCAGGGAAGTACCTGTAATCCTGTGCGTCCTCCTTTGAACGCATTGGAAAACTCATACCCTTAGGGTCGTCCCAGCGGCGTGTTTCCTGAATGACAGTACCGCCGTTTTCAAGAATTTCAATCTGACGCTTTGCCTCGTACTCGATACCTCTTACAGCGGCGCTGAAGCTGTTTACATTTTTCATTTCAGAACGTGTACCAAACTCCTTAGCGCCTTTTTCTCTTACAGAAACGTTTACGTCGCATCTGATTGAACCTTCCTGCATTTTACAGTCTGAGATACCGATATACTGCAATATGGACTTGATTGTTTCGAGATAAGCCTTAGCCTCAGCAGAACTTCTGATATCCGGTTCAGAAACTATTTCAATAAGCGGAACTCCGCAGCGGTTAAGGTCTACAAGTGAGCCGGCGAAAGACTCGTCATGCAGCAGCTTTCCGGCGTCCTCTTCTATGTGAATTCTTGTTATGCGGACAGTTTTCATTTCGCCGTCAACCATAAATTCAAGCTTTCCGTTTTCGCAAAGCGGCACATCTGCCTGTGATATCTGATAAGCTTTGGGGAGGTCAGGGTAGAAGTAGTTTTTTCTGTCCTGCTTGCAGACGTTGTTAATGGTACAGTTTAATGCGTGTCCCATTTTAATTGCGTAGTCCACAACCTTTTCGTTGAGAGTAGGCAGTGTTCCCGGCATACCCATGCAGACAGGGCATACCTGTGTATTTACTTCAAGACCAAAAGCGTTTTTACAGTCGCAGAAAATTTTTGATTCGGTATTCAGCTCTGCGTGCACTTCAAGACCGACAACAAGTTCATAATCCTTCATGTTAATTTACCTCCTTAAAGTGACTTTGACAGAACGTCAAATCCGCCGCAAATCTGTTCATAACCGAATGCCGCATTCAAAAGCTGCTGTTCACTGAATTTACTGCCAATAAGCTGAAGACCCATAGGCATATTTTTGCTGTCCCTGCCGCATGGAAGACTGATTGCCGGAAGTCCTGCAATATTTACTGTAACTGTGCATACGTCATTGTAGTACATCTTAATCGGGTCGCCGATGTTTTCGCCGATTTTAAAAGCAGAGGAGGGGACAGTAGGAGTTGCGATAATGTCACATTCCTTGAAAGCGTCTGCAAATTCAGCGCTTATTCTGTTCTGAACTCTCTTAGCCTTTTTATAGTAAGCGTCAAAGTAACCGGAGCTAAGCACGAAAGTACCCAGCATAATTCTTCTCTTGACCTCGTCACCAAATCCCTCACTTCTTGTCTTTTCGTACATATCCACAAGACCGTCATAGTCCTTTGCACGGTAGCCATACTTAACACCGTCAAATCTTGCAAGATTAGAGGACGCCTCGGCAGATGCTATTATATAATAAGTATTGATTGCGTACTGTGTACTCGGAAGAGAAATCTCCTTGATTTCTGCGCCGTTTGATTCCATTTCCTTTATTGCCTTCATTACGGAATCCTTGACCTCAGCGTCAATGCCCTCGCCGAAATATTCCTTTGGCACACCAATTTTAAGTCCCTTTAAGTTGCTTTCCAGTCCGGCAGCGTAGTCGGGATATTCCATGAATTTTGATGTTGCGTCACGTCTGTCATGACCGCATATAACGCTCTGGAGCATTGCAACGTCCTTGACAGACTTTCCGAGAGGACCAATCTGGTCGAGAGATGATGCGAAAGCAACAAGACCGTATCTTGAAACACTTCCGTAAGTAGGTTTCATTCCGACTGCGCCGCAAAGTGCCGCCGGCTGACGGATAGAACCGCCTGTGTCAGAACCGAGTGTCAGTACAGCCTCGCCAGATGCAATGGCAGCAGCAGAACCGCCGGAAGAACCGCCCGGAACACATTCTGTATTGTGGGGATTTCTTGTAAGGTGCATATAAGATGTTTCAGTAGAAGAACCCATGGCGAACTCGTCCATGTTCATTTTACCAAGAACAGTCATTTTAGCATTGTTAACCTTTTCCATTACTGTTGCATTAAACGGCGGAACGTAATTTTCAAGCATTCTTGAAGAACAGGTAGTTTTTATGCCCTTTGTGGAAATGTTGTCCTTGATACCGATTGGAATACCGGCAAGAGGGTGGAGGTTTTCACCGTCAGCAAGTGCTTTGTCAACAGCTGCTGCATTTTCCTTTGCGGATTCCTCGCAAACTGTAACATAAGCGCCGACCTTGTCTTCGGTTTCGTGAATACGTTCAATCACATCATTGCATATTTCAACAGCGCTGCACTCTTTGTTTCTGAGCATTTCTGAAAGTTCAGAGGCAGTTTTTTCATATAACTTCATAGCTTTTTACTCCTTTTTATTCTACAGTTTTCGGCACTACAAGACAGCCAGCCTGAACCTCAGGCGCATTTGCGAGCAGTTCTTCACGCTTGAATTTGTCCGTAACAGCCCTGTCCTCACGCAGTGCCATAGGATTTTCCTCATCAAGCAGGGTAAGGGGACCGTCCACATCAGGCATATTGTCAACCATGTTTACGATAGTTTCCATGTCCTTTTCAAACTTTTCAAGCTTGTCGTCCTCAATTTTAAGGCGTGACAGCTTTGCTATGTGTTTAATATCAATTTTCATAACAACCATCCTTTTTTATTTTGTAATATCAATAAGCTCCTGCTCGGTCAGAATCTGTATACCAAGCTGCTGAGCTTTTGTAAGCTTACTTCCGGCGTCCTCTCCGGCAACAACATAATCAGTTTTCTTTGAAACAGAGGACGAAACTTTTCCGCCGAATTTTTCAATGAGCTCCTGTGCATCACGTCTTTTCATGGTAGGCAGTGTACCGGTCAGCACAAAGGTTTTGCCCTCAAATCTCATGTCACTGCCCTCTGATGCTGATTTGTACTCCATATTCAGACCATATTCACGGAATCGCTCAATAATTTCAAGCCTGTGGGGTTCTCTGAATGCCTTTTCCACGTTCTCTGCCATTATTTCACCAAAGCCGTCTATCTGCTCGATTTCCTCCGCAGTCGCATTAATGATACTGTCAATATCCTTAAATCTTGCGCACAAAAGCTTTGCCGCCTTAGCACCAATATTTCTGATACCCAGCGCAAAAACAAGTCTGTCCAGATTGTTGCTCT
>CAMCMW010000278.1 GCA_945876155.1 uncultured Ruminococcus sp.
AAAAAAGCTAAATTAAATGTTAAATTGAAAGGATGGAAATTTATTTATGGTTTGTTTAAAGGGAGGATGATTATAAATGGAACATGCTTATGCATATTACAGATACAGTTCGCACAATCAGGATGACGGTAACAGCATTAATGCCCAGAGAAATGCCGTCAAAGAATTTGCAAGGGCAAATAATATAAAAATTGTGAAAGATTATATTGACAAAGCGAAAACCGGAACTAATGTAAACAGAGAAAATTACCAGAAAATGATGAGTGACCTTGATAAGAATCCTGACGTAACCTGTATACTGGTTCATAAGTTTGACCGACTGCACAGAAGTGCCCGTGGAAGTCTTAATGATATTTACGACCTTGAAGAAAAGGGCATAAGAATACTGGATTCCTACGGAAGAGATTCAACAAACCCAAAACACAGGGCAGAGATACTTGATGAGGTATGTCAAAGTGAGAAGTACTCAATCAGGCTCTCAGAGGAGACAAGAAAAGGGTTAAAAATTAACGCAGAGCAGACTATCCATAACGGTGGCATAGCCCCTTATGGGTTCATAATCGGAGCAGATAAACAGCTTCAGATTGATGAAATTAAAGCACCGGCAATAAGGAAGATATTTGAAATGTATGCAGCCGGGCTGAGTTACAGGAAAATAATTGAATGGCTTGATGAAAATGGCTATAAGACAGCAAAAAATCGCTCATTTTGTGCAACAACAATTAAAGGAATACTGGAAAATGAAAAATATTGTGGAACGTTCTTCTGGGATAAAAAATCTGCCAAGGATTTTCGTGGAAAGCGTAACAGCCATAAGATTAAAGAAGATTACATACGGATAAAGAACGGCTGTCCCGCAATTGTAAGTGAAGAAATATTTAATAAAGCTCAGGAAAGACTTAAAGATAGTAAGAATAAAATCAGAAACCACAACGGTAAAAACTACTACCCCATGAACGGAAAGATATTCTGTAAACAATGCGGCAGTGAACTAAAAGGCAAAGTGCAGTACAGCAGAACAAACAAGGATAATAAACCTACAAAGCAATATAAGCTTAACTGCAAGTGTCAGGCTGTCAAGACCGTAAATGAAAAATATCTTGACGATATGATAATATACGGGTTAAGGGAATGTATTTTCTCACCGATAAACACAGATGAAATACTTCGCAGGCTCAATGAGTATGCGGAAGAACAGAATAAGGAAAATGACCTGCAGATAGATATTCTTAAAAGTGAAAAAGCAGGAATTCAAAAGAGGCAAAATAACCTCATAAAGCTTGTTGAAACCGGAAATGATACCGAGTCGGTACGTGAAAAAATTAAGGAAATGGATATTCAGATTAAAGAAATTAACGATAAGATATATAAATTTGAAACAACCAAAAAAGTTTTTACACCCGATGATATCCGTATGATAAAAAATGAATTTACGAGGTATGTCAGAGAAGAGTGCAATGAAGATACCCTCGCAGTTCTGAATGAAGTAATAGACATGGTTGAAATAGATGATGTTATTGAAGTGGTGTTTAAGAAGAACATACGGGTAAGCCGTGATACAAAGAAGAATTTTTGATTCAAAACAGCAGCTGCGGTTGCGGCTGCTGTAATATTTTTAAGGAGTGCTTATAATGAAGGAAATAACTATTGATATTGAGACAAGAAGTGATGCGGAGATAGATAAATGCGGCGTTTACAGATACGCAGAATCAACGCTTTTTGATATACTGCTTGTTTCCTATTCCATTGACAGAGGTCCGATAATAACATGCGACATAAGTAATAATGAAAAATTATCTGATGAGGTGCTTAACGCTCTGACAGATAAATCCATAATCAAGAAGGCATTCAACGTTAATTTTGAGAGGGTATGTCTATCAGTTTATCTTCGGAGAAACTACCCGGATTTGCTGGACTTTGAAGATGCTGTCGGCAACTATATTGACCCGGAGTCATGGCAGTGTGATATGATTCATAGTCGTTATCTCGGCATGATGTCATCACTTAAAGATATGGGAAGATTATTAAGATTAAAACAGAAGAAGATGGCAGAGGGCAATGAACTCATAAAGACATTCTGTGAACTGCATAAAAATAAGGCAGGCAATCAATTCTTTAATATAAAATCAGATGCGCCCAAGAAATGGAAGGCGTTTAAGGAGTACAACAGACGTGATGTTGAAGTTGAGCTTAAAATACAGCGTTATCTTTTTGAGATACCAGTTCCTGATTTTATCTGGGAAGAATTCTATATCGACCAGCGTATCAATGACAGGGGAATACTTGTGGATACGAATTTTGCGGCAAAGGCAGTGGAACTGGACAGTATTGCCAGGAAAGAACTATTTCAGAAGTTATCAGAATTAACACATCTTGATAATCCGAACTCTCCAGCTCAGATGAAAGAGTGGCTCATGTGCAGGGGAATTGAAACAGAATCCCTTGACAAGAAGTCGGTACAGAAATTATCGGAAACGGCTCCTGACGATATCAGAGAAGTACTCAGACTGTATCAGCAGCTTTCCAAATCCTCGGTGAGCAAATACAGTGCGATGCTTAACGCAGTATGCAAAGATAACAGGGCAAGAGGAATGTTTAGTTTCTACGGAGCAAACAGAACAGGCAGATTTGCCGGACGTCTTATACAGTTACAGAATCTACCGCAGAATCATCTTGATAACCTTGCAGAGCTGAAAGGTCTGATAAAGGCAGGGGAGTTTGATGTTGTGAAAGAGAGCAATGAAGATGTTCCTGACGTGCTTTCCCAGCTGATACGTACAGCATTCATACCTCCGGAGGGTAGGAAGTATATAGTAGCTGACTTTTCGGCAATTGAGGCTCGTGTCATTGCATGGCTCGCTGATGAAAAATGGAGAATACAGGCTTTCGCAAATGGTGAGGATATTTACTGTGCATCAGCTTCAAAGATGTTCGGTGTCCCTGTTGAAAAGAATGGAGTAAACGGAAATTTAAGGCAGAAAGGAAAGATTGCTGAACTTGCCTGCGGTTACGGCGGTTCAATCGGTGCAATTAAGGCTATGGGAGGTACAGAGCTAAAGCTTACTGATGATGAACTTTACTCCCTTGTTGACGACTGGAGGAAATCTTCACCTAATATAGTAAAGTTCTGGGGCGATGTGCAGGCAGTGGCTGAAAAGGTCATTACCGACAGAAGCAGTATGACTCTGGGCAGATTAAAGTTTTCTTATGAATCCGGAATCTTTTTTATAGAGCTGCCCTCAGAACGTAGACTTGCATATGTCAGACCAAAGGTTGAAAAGAATGAGGACGACAAGAGAATAATCACCTATGAGGGCGTTGGTGAAAGCAAGAAATGGTTAAGGCTTGAAACATACGGTCCTAAACTCGTTGAGAATATAACCCAGGGAATTGCAAGAGACCTGTTAATGTACTCAATGACAACAATGCAGTATATGGCTATAGTGGGTCATGTACACGATGAAATCATTGTGGAGTGTGACAAGGACGTTACTGTTCCACAGGTATGTAGTCTTATGGAAAAGACTCCTGACTGGGCTGATGGATTGCTACTCCGT
>CAMCMW010000279.1 GCA_945876155.1 uncultured Ruminococcus sp.
TTGTTAATAATATGAGGCTGTTTAACCGAGCCGCTGATTGCGCCGGCAGGACAGACTCTTGCACACATTGTACAGCCCTTGCACTTGTCGGAGTCGATTTCAAAGCTCAGGAGGTGCTTGCAGACGCCGGCAGGACACTTCTTGTCAACAACGTGAGCGATATATTCATCTCTGAAGTAACGCAGAGTAGAAAGAACCGGGTTAGGAGCAGTCTGACCGAGACCGCAAAGTGAGTTCTGCTTTATGTAGTAGCAGAGTTCTTCGAGCTTGTCGATATCTTCAAGGGTACCCTGACCTCTTGTGATTTTATCTAGCATTTCGTACATACGCTTTGTACCGATACGGCATGGTGTACACTTACCGCAGGATTCGTCAACTGTAAATTCGAGGAAGAACTTAGCAATATCAACCATACAGTTGTCCTCGTCCATAACGATAAGACCGCCTGAACCCATCATTGAACCAATGCTGATGAGGTTGTCGTAGTCAATCGGAATATCCATGTGTTCAGCCGGGATACAGCCGCCGGAAGGACCGCCTGTCTGTGCTGCCTTGAACTTCTTGCCGTTAGGGATACCGCCGCCGATTTCCTCGATAACAGTTCTGAGGGTTGTACCCATAGGAACTTCAACAAGACCAGTGTTGTGAATCTTGCCGCCGAGAGCGAATACCTTTGTACCCTTTGACTTTTCAGTACCCATTGATGCAAACCAGTCAGCACCGTTTAAGATAATCTGTGGGATATTTGCGTAGGTTTCAACGTTGTTAAGGATTGTCGGTTTCTGGAAAAGACCTTTTTCTGCCGGGAACGGAGGACGTGGTCTTGGCTCACCTCTGTTGCCCTCGATAGAAGTCATAAGAGCAGTTTCCTCACCGCATACGAACGCACCGGCACCCAGTCTCAGACCGATATCGAATGAGAAGTCAGTACCGAAAATATTCTTGCCCAGGAGACCGTACTCACGAGCCTGTTTGATAGCGATTTCAAGACGCTGTACAGCGATAGGGTATTCAGCACGAACGTATATGTAACCCTGTGTTGCGCCGATTGCGTAACCTGCAATAGCCATAGCTTCAAGAACAACGTGCGGGTCGCCCTCAAGCACTGAACGGTCCATAAATGCGCCCGGGTCGCCTTCGTCGGCGTTACAGCAAACGTACTTCTGGTCTGCGTCCTTGACGATATTTCTTGCCAGTTTCCACTTTACACCAGTCGGGAAACCGCCGCCGCCTCTTCCTCTCAGACCGCTGTCGAGAATAGTCTGAATAACCTCGTCAGGTGTCATTTCTGTAAGGACTTTAGCGAGTGCCTGATATCCGTTTTCACCGATATATTCTTCAATATTCTCAGGATTGATAACACCGCAGTTTCTCAGTGCAACACGGTGCTGTTTCTTGTAGAAAGCTGTGTCCTGGAGAGCCTTGATTTCATCACCGCTTACAGTTTCATCGTAAAGTAATTCTTTAACAGGATTTCCGCAGATAAGGTGTTCCTCAACGATTTTTGGAATATCTTCATACTTAACCATTGAATAGAATGAACCTTCCGGATAAACAATCATGATAGGACCTAAAGCACAAAGACCGAAACAACCTGTTTTTACAATCTGAACCTTTTCTGTAAGACCCTTGTTCCTGAGTTCAGTTTCAAGAGCTTCAATAATTTTGCCTGAACCTGATGATGTACATCCTGTACCGCCGCAGACAAGAACATGTCTTTCATATTTAGATGAAGCGTCGCCGTGAGATCTCAGTGCAACCTCGCCCTGCATAGCTTCTCTGATAACCTTGAGTTCTTCAAGAGTTTTCATAAATTGACCTCCTAATTGGTATTAATTGAAACTTATTCTGCATACTTTGCAAGGATTGAATCAACATCATCAACAGTAAGACGTCCGTAAACCTCGTCATTTACAGTTAAAACCGGTGCAAGACCGCAGGCACCGATACAGCGGCACGCCTCTAGTGAAAACTTACCGTCGGGAGTGCAGCCTCCGCTTTCGATACCGAGTTTTTCCTGAAGCTTGTTGTAGATATCGCCTGAGCCCTTAACGTAGCAGGCTGTACCAAGACAGACTGAAATCTTGTATTTGCCCTTCGGGTTAAGTGAAAACTGGGAGTAGAATGTTGCAACTCCGTAGATTTTCTCAAGCGGAATATTCATTTCATCTGAAATAATTTTCTGAACTTCAATCGGAAGATATCCGTAAATATCCTGTGCCTTCTGAAGAACAGGCATAAGAGCGCCCTTGTCGTCCTTCTTTTCAGCAATTACCTTTAAAAGCTCTTCCTTCTGAGCGCTTGTTCCGTTGAAAGGAACCGCTGTTGAATTTTTGCTCATGTATTGACCTCCTGATTTTTTATTGAAAAGTCAGTTTTTACCGGGTTTTTTCCTGTCCGCTTTCCGCTGACATCTCAAATAGATATAAAAATTTACATAAATATCTGAACTTAATTATACCATAAATTCATACAAAAATCTATTAGTCTTAATCACTAATGTTTGGATATTTTTTTAGCTAAACCTAACAAAATCGTTAAAAGTTCGACAAAGTGTGATATTTTTTTGTCATTCTTTCACACCGCAAAACTATCAACGATTTGTCCTGTATGGTCACAGACTTGTCCTCCCGGGTCACAGACTGTCCAGTCGGGTCAACGACCGGGACGTCGTGGGCGCCGTCCCCTACAAATTAAATGGTCGTGACGTAAAAAAGATACCGTAAAATGAACAACGATTTGTCCTCCCGGGTCACCGGGCTTTACATTTTGAATTTTTTCTGCTATAATCTAAGTAACAAAAATTTTTAAGAGAGGGAAAAACTGTGAACAAGGTTTTGAAATACACTGTGGATTCAAACGACTTTTTAAACGCCGGCAAGGTTTCAGACAAAGTGAGGGAGGAACTGCGCACTCTCGGTCTTGACGCTGAGGTCATAAGGCGTGTTTCACTGGCACTCTACCAGGGCGAAATCAACATGGTTATCCACGCAAACGGCGGTGAAATTACCGTTGAGGTGTCCGACCACTGCATAACCATGACCCTTACTGACAAAGGTCCGGGTATCAGCGACGTTGAAACTGCCATGAAAGAGGGGTACTCCACCGCCGGAGATGACCTGCGCTCCAGAGGCTACGGCGAAGGTATGGGATTTACTACCATGCAGAAGTACACCGACGAAATGACCGTCCACTCAAAAGTCGGCGAAGGCACAAGCCTTACAATGAAGGTGTACCTGAATGACAACTGAGGATATATAAAACGGAGGTTTACATAATGAATTTTAAAAAAATATTATCTTTTGCGGCATCGGTTTTACTGGGTGTTTCACTCGTCACCGGCTGTTCGGATTCCGGCGAAAAAAAGAAGGACATTTCTGACATCACCGCCGCTGAAGTGTGCGCTGAAATGAAAGTCGGCTGGAACGTCGGCAACAGTCTTGACGCTGTGGGCGGAATCGACTCCGAAACTGCATGGGGCAACCCCCTTATCACAAAAGAGCTTATCGACACTGTAAAGGCGGCTGGGTTCAACACAGTCCGTATTCCTGTT
>CAMCMW010000280.1 GCA_945876155.1 uncultured Ruminococcus sp.
GATTGTGAATCTTCCTGCGGAATCACCCGGGAAGTAGAAGGTCATATCAACAGTTCCCTCAGGTTCTTTACCTGTGCTGACAACAAAGGTGATAGTCGAATCAGCCGGAACTTTCTCGCCCTCTTCGATACTCTGTTCAAGGATAGTTCCCTCTGCCTTGCTGGAATCCTTCTTCTCGGTCTTGACGCTGAGTCCCCAGATACCGCACTGTACCTTTGCGTCCTCAATCCTCTTGCCGATAAAGCTTTCCATTTCGATTTCTTCAACTTCCTTGCCCTTGCTTACATACACAAGAATAGTCGTACCCGGAGCAACCTCTTCCAGTGCGCCCGGTTCTGTGTCAAAGACTATTTCCTCTTCAACATCTTTGTTTTCCTGATATTTGAACTCAACTTCAAGTCCGTCTGCACGGAGTGCTTCCTCAGCAGTCTTGTAGTGATAGTTGATAACGTTCGGCACTTTGACAGTCTTTGCACCAAGGCTTACCTTTACCTTGATAATCTCGCCTTTCTTTACGCCGTCGCCCTCCGGTACGCTCTGATAGAAAATCTTGTCCTTTTCAAGTTCAGACCATTCCGTGGTATCAACCTGGATATCAAGCTTAGGATACGCCTCCACAGCCTGATTGTAGTCCATACCCACAAGGTTCGGCATGGCAAATTCAGAGGAAGTTGTCTTCTCCTCAGTGAACATATTCTTTATAAGCGTTGCAATAAAGAATACCGCAACCATGATAACTACAACAGTAACTGCTGAAAGAACTGGTACAAAAAGAGATTTTTTCCTTTCCGGTTCTTCGTCAAAGTCGTAGTCCTCATCATAAGTATCAGCGTAAACATCATTTTCACTGTATATCTCGTCATTTCCGTTGGTGTAGTCCTCCTCCGGAAAATCTTCTGGAACGTCGTCGTTTACAGCGGCAAAATATCTTGTTTTCATGTCCGGTTCAGGCTGATTTGTAATGTACCCGAAATGAACGTCCGGGTCAGCCTTGAAACGGTCTATATCCCTGAGCATTTCAAGGGCAGTCTGATATCTGTCCGCAGGATTCTTTTCCATTGCGTGGACGATAATTTCCTCCAGCGGCAGCGGAATGTCAGGATTTATTCTTCTCGGCAGCTCTGCGATATTGTGCATGTGCATAACTGCAATGGAAACCGGATTGTCTGTATCAAATGGTTTCTGACCTGTCAGCATCTCATAGAGCATTACGCCTACAGAATACAGGTCACTCTTGGCGTCGGTGATGTCCCCTCTTGCCTGTTCCGGACTGATATAGTGAACAGTACCGATAGCCTGGTCAGTTGCAGTCTTGCCCTCTTCCCTTGCAAATTTTGCAATACCGAAATCCATGACCTTTATTGTTCCGTCGGTAAACATCATGATATTCTGGGGCTTGATATCCCTGTGAACGATACCACGTTCATGGGCGTGCTGCAATGCTCTGAGTATCTGCGTTACAAAATGAACAGCGTCCTTCCAGCTTAAAACACGCTCGTTTTCCATGTACTCTTTCAGGGTTATACCGTCAATGTACTCCATGACGATAAACTGTATTTTCTCAGAAAATCCCACATCATAAATCTTCACAATGTTAGGGTGTGACAAAACAGCGATTGCCTTTGACTCGTTTCTGAATCTTCTCAGAAATTCCTCGCTTTCGGCAAACTCCTTTTTCAGTATCTTGACGGCAACTACCTTGTTATCCACAACGTCAACAGCCTTATAGACGTCAGCCATACCGCCTTCGCCGATAAGCTCTGTTATTTCATAGCGTCCGTCAAGCTTCTTTCCTATGTTCTTATCCATCTATTCTCTCCACTCCTGTAACTAAATCAGTCTGTTATTACTGCAAGTGTAATATTATCTCTTCCTCCCTTGCTCAGTGCAAGGTCAATAAGAGCTTTTGACATTTCCTCAAGGGGGGTTTTGCTCATCACATCATATATCTCGCTGTCACTGCAATATCCCGACAAGCCGTCAGAACACAAAAGTATTGTGAAATTTTTCTCACGTTTCATTCTGAAGAAATCGGGTACCACAACTCTCTCAACGCCCACTGCCTTTGTAAGCATATTCCTTTTGGGGTGTGTGTGAACCTCTTCCGGCTCGATTTTTCCCTGCATAAGCAGAAGATTTACAAAGGTATGGTCGGTGGTTATCTGGTGAAGTCCGGTACTGTCCATGTAGTACGCACGGCTGTCACCCACATTTGCTATATAAATATATTTGTCATCTATATAAACTGCAACACAGGTCGTACCCATGCCGAAGCTCCTGTAGTTCATTCTTGCTGTCGTATAAACTATTGAATTGGCGGCTGATATGGAGGCAGTCATAAGCTGTCTGACAGATATTGTATCCATTTGCGGTTCAAAGCCCGAACTGAACCTGCTGAACACCTCGTTTATTGCAATACGGCTGGCGTCCTGTCCGGAACGTTCTCCTCCCATTCCGTCGCAGACAACGGCGAGAACATTGCCGTAATATTCCTCAACCCTGACAATATCCTGATTTTCTTCCCTCACCAGACCGATATCTGTTTCGCTGACATACTTCATATCCTTCACCTCTCACATATCCTTTATTCTGACACAGCCTCACGCCGCAGCTGTCCGCAGGCTGCATTTATATCACTTCCGAGAGTTCTTCTGACAGTGGAGTTTATGCCCATTTCAGTCAGATACTCTGAAAACCTCAGCGCTGAGCCACGGCTCGACTTATAATTTCTCTCTTTAACTGCATTTACCGGTATCAGATTCACATGACAGTTTATGCCATGCAAAAGCGACGCCAGTTTCTGAGCGCTTTTTCTGTCCGAATTGACCCCGTCTATAACAGCGTATTCGTAGGTTACTCGCCGACCGGTTTTTTCTATATATTCCCGTGTTGCGCTCATAAGCTCATTTATATTATACACATTATTTACAGGCATTATCTCACTTCTTCCGCTATCGTCCGGACAATGGAGCGAAACTGAAAGTGTAAGACCCAGCCTTAAATCTGCAAGCTCTCTGATTTTCGGAACGATACCGCAGGTGGATAGGGTAACGTGGCGCAGACTGAGATTATTCCCCTCCGGTGCTGAAACAAGTTCCAGGAACTTCAGAACGTTTTTGTAGTTGTCCAGCGGTTCGCCGATTCCCATTAAAACTATACCGGAAACCTTTTTGCCGCTGTCCCTTTCCGTTTCATAGACCTGTCCCAAAATTTCGGAGGGTTCAAGGTTTCTTTCAAACCCTGCAATGGTTGATGCACAGAACCTGCACCCCATTTTACAGCCAACCTGTGTTGACACGCAAAGGCTCATTCCGTGCTTATATTCCATGAGGACTGTCTCGATAAAACAGCCGTCAGAAAGCCTATACAGATATTTTACAGTATTATCTATGTCTGATTCAAGTCTTCTTGCAACAAATAGTTGATTTATACAAAATTCTCCGGACAGTCTCTCACGAAATTGTACAGATAGATTACTCATTTCATCAAAAGACCGTACCTTTTTAACGTGCAGCCACTCAAAAATCTGCTTTGCCCT
>CAMCMW010000281.1 GCA_945876155.1 uncultured Ruminococcus sp.
TTTGTGCCGTCATTGTCTATGCGGAACTCTCTTACCTGCCAGCCGCCGAGTCCGGCATTGTCAAGAGAGAACTTCATTTTTCCGGCGAAGTACTTGTTGTTCTCGTCAACGATAGCAACGATAGTAGGGCCAGCACCGCTTATATACGAGCCGTATGCGCCGTGGTTGTAGGCGATGTCGAATACTTCCCGTGCGTTGGGGATAAGCTCCATTCTGTAAGGCTGGTGCAGCTTGTCGTGGACTGCTGTGCGCAGGTTTTCAAATTTACCTGTAAGCAGTGATGCAGAAAAGAGTGCGGCTCTTGAGAGATTGTAAACTGCGTCCTTGTGGGAAACCTCAGTTGGCAGGCAGGCTCTTGCCTTTTCGGTTTTAAGTTCAAAATCGGGTATTATAGCCGCAAATTTCAGCTTTGTAAAAACCTCCTGCTTTACCCAGTGGACCTTTTTGCCGTCGAACACAGCTGTTACGATACCGCCGAGAAGTGCCGGAGCAGTGTTGTCCGGGTGACCCTCTATCTGTGCGGCAAGGTCAACGAGGTCGTCAGTGGAAAGGGGATTGCCCAGGAGAGTGTTCGCACCCACAATTCCGGCAACGATACAGGCAGAGCTTGAACCTAAGCCTCTCGCCATGGGTATGTTGTTGGTCTGGCGTATTTTCAGTCCTTTTATATCACGTCCGCAGACATTAAAAAGGTCTTTTGCTGATATGTATATAAGGTTGCTTTCGTCTGTGGGTATGCTTACATCGTCGGCGGAGGAAATTTCAATCCTGTCCGACTCCTCCATTTCAACATAATTATAATAGGTAAGGGCAAGCCCCAAAGCGTCAAAGCCGGCACCGAGGTTGGCAGATGTTGCCGGAATCTGAATTTTTATCATACTTTTGCTCCGTTCCGTTTTTTATTATCTTTCTTTAAATTATAGCATAAACAGACTGAAATTTCTACTGACAAATCCAAAATAGATATTTATATGCAGTCTTTTGTTTGAAACGGCAATTTATACACCTCTTTTGTTGAAAAACTTTGTCATTTATTACAAACATTCATTTTTTTTGAAAAAGCTGTTGACATTTCCTTTAGGGTTTGATATAATATTAAAGTACTCAATGCGAGTGTGCTGGAATAGGCAGACAGGCACGTTTGAGGGGCGTGTGTCATTGGCGTACGGGTTCAAGTCCCGTCACTCGCACCAGTTCAATACCTCAGCTTTGCGCTGGGGTATTTTCAATTTAATATGCGGAAAGATGGCTGAGCTGGTCGAAGGCGCACGACTGGAACTCGTGTATACGTTAATAGCGTATCGAGGGTTCGAATCCCTCTCTTTCCGCCATATTGTGACTATAAAAAAGATGAATAGTCAGCAAAGCCCGTATTTACGGGCTTTTTTGCTATGCAAATGCTGAAAATCAGAGGGTAAAAACCATAGATGAATGAACCTAATGAGAAGGATTTGAACCCTGCACTTTTTAATATTTCATAATTCAGAGGCATATTTGAGAAAAATAATCTCAGATATGCCTTTTTTAATATAGAAAAAAGTATACAAAGTTTTAAAGACCGTTTTGTCTGGTATCACGGAATAGTGATACTAAACAAAGCGGTCTTTTTTTATTTACTATAGCAAAAAAGACTGCAAAAGTAGTAGGAGGTTAAAACTGGAATGAAGAAATTAAAATTAAACAGTACGCTGATTCACAAAGCAACTGATTTCAGACCGCATGAAGTCAGTGTGGAAAAAGTAATCACGCTTTACGGCAGGGAGTTTGAGCATCTGAAAAATCATCCATTGCGTGACAATGCGTACATCGCCGAAAATCGTGATCTGATGTACATTGACAGCAGCGATATTGCCAATTGTCTGCTTTTCGTAGATTACAACAGCGGTGATGGAATGCTGGTGGAATCCGAGGGCAGCGGATATGCCAGAAAGTCGCAGTTTATTCCAAATGCAAAAGCGTTACTGAAAAACAACGAGATTACTGACGCTGAAACAAGACTGCATGAAAGTCTGAAAGAAATCGTTGATAAAATTGCAGAACTTGCCCATTGCGGAGAGAAAAACTTTGTCTTTGAGGAAATGCTTGAAAAATCCGATCTGGATTTAAAATCACTCCTGCGTGATTCCGTTACGGAAATGCTATGTGAGCGTGAAGATATCCAAATGGCTGAAAGTATTAATGTTGATATTTCGTATCAGCCGGATATCAAAGTCGAAGGAAAGCCAATGCAAAAACTGACATTTTATTGCCCTCTGCACATTGTCAGAGAATATGACGAACCTGATTATGAGTTAGACGAAGAAGTCATGGATGAGATGGAGGAAATTCCCTCAAAGTATGCAGTAGACTGTGCAGATGAAATCAACAATTTTATTCAGGATTTTTCCGAACCGAAAGAAGAACACCGTGGACTTATGGTTTATTTCGACAGAAATCCTGCTGTAAACGAAAAGGTATTCTCGGCATTCCCGGTGGTTAAAGAAATCAATGGCGAACTTACTGGCGTGTTTGAATGTCAGGTGGCTGGTAAATTGACGAATGATGAACTTGAAGATTTACGCAGCTATCTGACTGGACAGTCAAGTGATGGCTGGGGTGAGGGACTTGAGCAGCATCCTGTCAAAACAGCTGATTACGGTGAGATTTATGTAAGTTTCTGGAATGACAGCCAAGACTGGTCATTGCAGACGGAAGAAGAAATAAATTGCTGTCAGTCAGAGAACTTAGAAATGAATATGTCAATGTGAGGTATTTGTTATGTATGATAAGAAAAAAGTTGAAACGCTGAAAAGAAGATATCCCGAAGGTACAAGAATCTGCGTGGACAGCATGGAAAACGATCCTCGGCCGATTCTACCGGGTACAAAGGGAACGGTTGATTTTGTTGATGATATTGGAACGGTTCACTGTAAATTCGACAATGGCAGACTTTTGGGGCTGATTCCCGGTGAGGATGGCTTCCACACCATTCAACAGGAAGAAACTGAGGAAATGTCAGAAGAACCTGAAATGGATATGTCAATGTAACGGCTGAGTTTGAAAAAACTTAGCCGTTTTTTTGTATCTGATGAAAGGAGAAACATGATAAAATTTTTTGATATCTTCGCAGGAATCGGAGGCTTTCGTTCCGGACTTGAAAATGCTGGTGGATTCAAATGTGTAGGATATTGTGAAATTGATAAATATGCTAAATTAGCATATGAAACGCTTTATGATACAAAAGGCGAGGTGTATTACGATGACGCAAGAAAAATCAAACCGGAAGAATTGCCGGATTTCGACCTTATGTGCGGAGGATTCCCTTGTCAGAGCTTTTCACAGGCTGGAAAGCGGCTCGGATTTGCCGACGCAAGAGGAACTTTGTTCTTTGAAATTGCCAGAATTGCCGCCGTTAAAAAACCTAAGTATCTGCTGCTTGAAAACGTTCCCGGACTCCTTTCGCATGACTCAGGCAGGACGTTTGCGGCCATACTCAGTTCACTGGATGAACTGGGGTATGATGTCACATGGCAGGTGCTTAACAGCGCAGATCATAA
>CAMCMW010000282.1 GCA_945876155.1 uncultured Ruminococcus sp.
CGTCATCGCTGTTGTCAATAAGACGCTCCTCGATTGTGACAATAACTTCCTTTTCAACCTTAGCGCCCATTTCGTCGGCAACAAGTGTGGCAGTATCGAAATCGATTACCTCGTTGATAGTCGCCATAACACCCAGACCCATAAGCTTTTTGATTACCTGTGTGGCAGTTGCTTTAAGTCTTGCGGCAAGCTCCCCGACTGTTATCTCGTCAGGTATCATAACTTTAAGCTGCTGATTTCTTGCCTTTTCAAGCTGTAAACGGCGGAGTCTGTCTGCCTCTGTTTCCTCCTTGCTTGAATACTTGTTTTTATTTCTCTGAGCAGATTTCTGGTTGATTTTCTGCTTTTTGGAGTAATTGTCCTTGTGCTGTTTTCCGGCAGTAGGTGCAATCTGTTCATAGCGTTCGTTGTACTTGTCAAGGTTTACATACGAACCTCTTGTGTCGATAGTTCTTCTGTTATCGGAAACAGTTTCAACAGTTGCTGACATATTTGTACCCAGTTTCTGCTTTTCACCGTGTTTCTGGGGCTTTGCAGGCTGTTTTGACGCCTTTTTGCCGGACTCCGGTTTCTTTTCCTCTGTCTTTTCAGGCTGTTTTTCTTCAGCCGGTTTCTGAGTGGCAGGCTTTTCAGCTTTCTTTGTCTTTGGAGCAGACTTTTTAGGTGTTTCCTTTTTCACCGGTTTTTCCTCCTCCGGTTCAGCCGGCTTGTTCTTTGATTCAAAATAACTGTCAAAGCTTTCAACCTGATTGCTCTGTGAATAATGCTCTAAAACATAATTCATTTCCTCGTCAGACAGTGCAGTAGTATTTTTTCTCTTTGTACCGTCATATTTTTCAAGAAAATCTATAAGCTCCTGATTTTCTATTTTAAGGTCCTTTGCAGCCTCTGCAAGCTTTATTTTTTTCGTCATAGGCGAAACCTCCTGTATGTTCCTGAAAATTGCTGTAATGCCATACAGCATTACACTTTATAATCTATATAAACGCAAGCTCATCACTCACTGTTGTTTCTTTCAGACTTTCTTTTTCTCTTTGTCCTCTCCGGCTTTTCAGTTGTAACATTGCCGAGAGTGCGTATCTTGTTTGCAAAACCGAAATCGGATATAGCCGCCACAACCGTCTGTTTTCCCACAACATCAAACATATCGTAGGAATCAAGCTCCAGCTCAACTATATCAACTTTGCAGTTTTTGCAGATAAAGCGTACTTCTTTAAGTGTCTTGTCGGAGATATCCTCTGTCACAATGACGCATGAAACGTTTCCCTCGTAAATTGCGTCCTTAACGGCGTCAAAGCCCGGAATAATTTTACCTGCCTTACGGCATATTGTAAGAATGTTAATTATCTTCTGCTGTGAATTCATGTTCCATCACCTCATAAACTGAATCGTCAATCTTACAGGACAATGATTTCTCAAACCGCCTTGCCTTTCGTGCCTTATCAAAACATTCCCGGCTTTTGCAGATATATGCTCCCCTGCCGGATTTTTTTCCGGTAAAATCAAGGGAAACTTCCCCTTCCGGCGATTTGACAACTCTAATCATCTCACGCTTGTTTTTCATTTCATTGCAGCCTAAGCACATTCGCATGGGTATTTTTTTAGTCTTCATTTTATCTCACCCCGCAGAAATCATAGTGAACGCAAAAATAATTTTGCTTTCACTATAATTATTTATTTTATTGCCTTGCACATCCGCTTACTTCGTAAGCTACGTGCATATCGGCTAATATTAAACGAAAAAATATTTTTCGTTTAATATATTTTTACTCAGCTGTTTCCTCAGACTTTTCAGCCTCCCCGGAATCCTGTACCGGTTCTTCCGCAGGAGCATTTTCAATTCCTTTAATCGGAATCTCAAACTCAGGCTTTATGTCGATTTTGTAGCCTGTCAGCTTTGCGGCAAGCTTTGCGTTCTGACCTCTGTTTCCGATTGCCAGTGAAAGCTGGTCGTTAGGAACGATAACTCTGCATTCCTTTGCCTCTCCTTCAGAAACCGTAACGCTTAAAACCTTTGCCGGTGCAAGCGCCTTTGCGATAAATTCAGCAGGCTCCTCGCTGTAGTTTATAATATCTATTTTCTCGCCGTTTAATTCCTTTACAACAGCCTCTATTCTTGACCTCTTAGGACCGATACAAGCACCCACAGCGTCAACGTTTTCGTCCTTGGACCATACAGCCACCTTGGTTCTTGCGCCAGCCTCTCTTGAAATGGACTTTATCTCAACGATACCGTCGTAAATTTCCGGTACTTCCAGCTCGAAAAGACGCTTTACAAGATCCCTGTGGGCTCTTGAAATCTTGATGATAGGCTTTTTGGACTTGTTTACGATACCCGTCACATAAACCTTTACCTGGTCTCCCTCTTTAAGGCGTTCACCCGGTATCTGCTCATTTCTGAAAAGATAAAGCTCTGTCTTGTCGTAAACCACTGTAACAGTACCGCTGCCCGGCTCAACCTGTGAAACTCTTGCGGTTATGCACTCATTTTCCTTGTCCTGGAACTGGTTAAGTATATTTTCACGGTTTATCTCTCTCAGGTCGCCCTTGATGGACTGCTTTGCAGACTGTGCTGCTGCTCTGCCGAACTTTGCAGCGTCCAGGGGATATTCAACAGTACCGCCCAGATAAGCATTCGGGTCGATAGTCCTTGCCTCGTCTATGTTTATTTCGTTGTAGTCGATAGGCTCATCGTCAACAACCGTCTTTATAAGATACATCTCCAGCTTCTTTGTAGCCGGGTCAATGTCAACTCTTATGTTGTCCTCACAGTCCGGATAAGCCTTTCTGATAGCCTTTAAAAGCGCAGACTTGACCTTTTCCACCAATACTTCAGTATCAACGCTGTTTTCATCACCAAGAAGTGACAGCGCCTCAAAAAAACTGTTGTTCATTTTCTCAAATTCCTCCGTTTAAATTTAATGTAATTCTTCAAAGTCCTCAAAAATTTTTATATAAGCAATGTCCGCCAGCGGCAGCTCTGCATAAACCTCTTCCTCCTCCTCGGTCTCCCCGGGAAAAGCAAGGGTAATTTTTTCCTTGTCATAACCGCCCAGCAGTCCCACAACTTCCTTTTCGCCGCCGAAGTCCCTTATGGCTCTCACTCTCACCGGCATACCGATACTTGCCTCAAAGTGAGATTCCCTCACAAGTTCTCTTTCAAGCCCTGCCGAACCAATCTCAAGGATATAGCTTTGCGGTATAGGGTCAGCCTCGTCAAGCAGCTTGTTCACCGGACGGGTATAATTCTCGCAGTCCTCAATGCTGACTCCGCCGTCCTTTTCAATGAAAATTCTCAGATACCAGCCGGCACCCTCTTTTTCAAATCTGACGTCCCATATCCGGATATTCTGATTCTCAGCCTCGTCCTTTACAAGGTCAAAGATTTTCTGTTCGGTTCCCCCGAATTTTTTTATCTTCATACTTCTATTTCTCCTGAATTTTACTGTATGCAGCAAACGACAAAAATATCTGGCGTTTGCTATTTGCCGATACGCACGCAGCGAACGAAAGTGAGCGAATGTGCGAGGCA
>CAMCMW010000283.1 GCA_945876155.1 uncultured Ruminococcus sp.
TGCTTAAAATTTTACCCCATATTCGGTATCGAATATGGGGTTTTTCTACAGTCTGAGTAAACGAAAAAATATTTTTCGTTTACTATAGTTTTTTCACCTCCTCACCAATAGTCTGAAAACAATGTTTTTTTGTACAATAACATACAAATAAGCGTAAATTGTAACCTGATTGTAATACTTTTTGAAGTAAAAAAGAGAACCCTGACCGCAGTATTATTTTCGGTAAGGGTTCTCTGGATTGTGTATTGTTGTTCAAGTCAACCAGGGAGAGAACAAAGAAAATGCGCACCTGAGGGTACGCATTTTTTATCATATCATAGCAGGAATAATTATTCAGCCTTTTCAAACACCATTTTAGTACCGTCATATTCCATAGTGAGCTTGCCGTCCTCGACTGTGTATTTAACGTCTTCACCGTCAGCGGAGATAACGCCGTCTTTCCACTCAATTTCTCCTGTATCGTCTTCGCCCATTACAAGCTTTCCTGTGCCGTCGTCCTTGAGTTCAAGATACATTTCAGGAGCTTCCATGTCCATTTCCTTGTACATTTCTTCCATATCTTTCATGGTCATGGTTTCGCCGTCCTGAGTCATTGAGTACAGGTCATAATGTCCGGCGTCACTGCTGCCGCAGCCAGTGAGTGTGAGGGACGCAGCAAGCGCCATTGCGCATACAGCTGATAAGAATTTGCTTTTTTTCATTCGATTTCCTCCAGGTTATATTTATTTTACGCTATATAAATTGCGTAAACTACAAATTAAAATTTGTTCCTGTCAAAACAGATTCATTTCTGCCTGCCTTATGGTAAATCAAAGCAGGCACCTCCCACTGCCGGAGAAATGCTTTCTGCTATATCAACTTCGATCGGACTGTCACTCCGCAGTTCATAAACTTCTGAACAGGTAACGGTTGCTCCTGCCGCCACATCTTCTTTTGATTCAAGCCTATCCTGGTCTGCATGCACATAGTCAGAACTGTACCCAACACCTAATGTCATACCGTCCTGATACACAGCGGTATTACATGCCAGCAGTGAGTTGGCGCTCTTTGCATCGCTTCCGTTATTGGTGACTGTATAAATTACACGGATGAACTGTTTGCCGGAGCCACTTTCAGTAGCTTCTGCCGTCTCGACACCCTCAATCTTAACATGAGCCCCCGATGTGTCAGCCTCATCTGGCAGTCCTTCTGTCCATGTCGGCTTGGTTACCGGCTGCAATGATACTTCATCCGGCGCACCCGGCAAATTCTGAGGATCAAATGTAACCGTCACCGCATCATCCGTATTATAAGGTGTGGAAAACGAATACTCAATCGGTCCATCGTCCGGAACATAGTAAAACCAATCTGCAGCGATTACAGATACTCCGGGACGCACACTGTGAAGTCCGTAAGTATCTTCCGGTATCAGGTTTGCCGTATCCGCATAAGCGCTTGTCAATTCGCTGCCGCCCTGCGAAGCGTTACTAAGCAGGTCGACGCCATTAATGCAATCTTCCTGATTTGTAAAACGGTAATATACACGAAGCACATCGCAAGCCTGATCTTCGTTCAAAAAGCTGTCAGCGCCCAGAATTTCAACTGTACCTTGTGAAAATTCCGCCTTAACCGGTTCAAAACCAGCAGACTCCGTCTCTGCTTCGGTCGCTTCTGCATTTGTATGCTCAGCCTCCGTCGTTTCCGCAGCGGCAGTTGTTTCTTTTACACTTTCCGTTTTTTCAACGGCATTGTCCTCTTCAGAGTTCCCGCAGGCAGAAAGGCTGCCTATCATCATAAGTGCAAGTGTCATCGCCAGTATTTTCTTTTTCATGTTAATATCCTCCATTTATTGTCATACGTTCCACTCGATTCCTGCGCCGGAAAGAGCCTGCCAGCTTATAGCAATCACGGCAGATAAACGCCCCGTCAATCAGTTTGACCTGGGAGGTGAATCCGATTTCCTTGCCACAGTGTTTGCACGTTTCCTTCGTCATAGTATTTTCCTCCTGTTTCGGTTTGTAAAAAATTGAGATGTCTGTCTTACAGCAACATATTTCTCATAATGCAAAGGTCGAAGATGTTTATAATTCCGTCCTGGTTTACATCTCCCAGTTCCCGGTCGGTAAGCTCTCCGGAATTGACAAGATATTTTTTCATCATAACGATATCTGAAATACCCAATACGCCGTCGCTGTTCACATCACCTCTGACAGTGACATTCAGATAAACGTCCTGAGAATAAACCCTGCCGTTATCGTTATAGACAGTACAGCTTAATTTTTTGTTGTCAAACCAGCCTTTTACGTTTCTGATTACAAGTGTATCAGTATTCTCGCCGCTTATATCATAATACTGCTTTAAATCTTCCCATGAATAAGGCTGTCCGGACTCATCATCTGCGTCACAGATATACCAGACATATTTTGTCGCATTTTCTGCCTTGATTTTGAATACAACCTCGTCACCGGCAAAAGCGTCCACAGATTCCGGCTGTCTTTCAATATAAGGGAGATTGCTTTTGATTCTCAGATAGGATTTGCCAAAGTAATCCGCCTTTGTGTTTATGTCAACATCAACACCGTCGTCAGTAACAGTACTGCCCTCGCCGCCGTTTGCCAGATAATTTGCCAGTGTAAAGCTGTGGATTGAACTTGCTGAATCATAATAAGCATTAATGCCTTTGTTTCCGCTGAATATTCCATTGTAAATCTTTATCTTGGTTCTTGTCAGGTCAAAAGAGAATGCGCCGTCACAGTCTCCGCCTCCCGTACCTCTGAGCCTGAAATAACCGTCATAAATATTGATAATCCAGGCACGATAACCGCCGAACAAACCGCTTGTATCACCGTAAAAATCACCACCGTATACATTCAGCACACCGCCGTTGCAGTAAACGCCGTAATCCTGATACCAGTCGTTTGTCGTATCGGTTTTGTCGAATTTGCCGCCGTAAATATTGACTATTGTATCATTGCCCATTATGTACACAGCTTCATCCCATGCGCCGAACTTGCCGTCATTTATAGTAACATTTCCGCCCTTGACAGCCACGGCACAGCTAAAAGCGTCATACTCACCGCCATTGATAACTGCCTTTCCGCCTTTTATCAGAACGCTTACAGCAGGGCAGGCATCTGTAGGTTCAAATTCCGTGACATAGTTTTCATAAACACCGCCGTCTATCTGAAGATTACCCTCAGAGATAATACTTGGATTTGCGCAGGTACAGCTATCATTGGCAAGTGTTCCACTGACATTTGTTACTCTGAGACTGCCGTTTTCGTATACTCTGAAAAGTGTACATTCAGAAGAGAAACTTTTGAAATCCAGATTCCAGCTGTTGTTGGAGGAACTGTATTTTTTGCTGAGTATTCTCAGCTTTCCGGATTTTATTTCAAAAAGAGCGCTGTCGTATGATCCGGTTTGTCTTGATATGGCACAGCCGTTCATGTCGATAGTGATATCGGCGTTGGGGTCGTCTACTTTAAGTGTATAGTTGCTCGTCATGTCCTCCTGTAAAAGCCAGTCTGAGAAATCAAACTCTTTTTC
>CAMCMW010000284.1 GCA_945876155.1 uncultured Ruminococcus sp.
CCACTCCTGTTCAAAGGAAACAAACCAATCGGCGAGAGAATCCTCTTGATTGATTTCGTTCAGACGGTCGATAATTTCATAGTATTTAACAGTTATACCCTGAACCTGATATGTATCCTGACTTGTCATTTCCGCAATGCACTCGATAACCTGTTTCATCAGGCGTGCATAACTGTCAGAAACTTCATTGTCCGTGTTAAAATAGCTGTATGCAAATAAATATTGCAGGGCATACTTCATTGCAGCAGAATTTCCTTTGAAGTCATAAGGTATTACGCATTTGCTGCAATGTCTGGCTTCCGTGCTGTAATTACAATATTCCGTTTCATTTTTTGCTTCCGGCATCCAATTGCAGCCAATATTCTGCAAAACTTCTGTGAATTTCAATTCAGTCTGTCTGTCAGTCTGTCTTTTCATTTCAGGAACAGGATAATTCTCCATTTCTTTCAAACTGACAGACTGACTGATAGATTCAGTATGGATAAATTCAGTATGGTTAGATTCAGTATGATTTGTGTCCGGAAAAGCCGACCTCTTGAAGTCGGTTTTCCCGACCTCTTGAAGTCGGCTTTCCCGACCTCTTGCGGTCGGCTTTTCCGACCTCTTAGTTTCATTTTCTGTTTCTGAGTTATTCTTTTCTGAATTTGATTCTTCATTATTATCAGGATTTCTTTCACTTACCTTAGCAAAATTCTTAACATAAATTCTGGGAGGTTTTCCTAACCCCTGTCGTTTTCTTTCGATAAGTCCAATTTTTTCTAATTCCTGAAAAATGGATGCCGCTTTTTCTTTTCCGCAATTGAGCATTTCCATAGTTGTTTCTCTGGTGAAATAAATAAATGTCTTTCCGGTATTATCAATAAATCTTTCAGGGTTTTGAAAGGAGAGTCCTATTCTGTCAAGCAGCAGTCCGTAAAGGATTTTTGCGTCAGATGATACTTTTTTGAATCTTGTATCTGTAAAAAGTATCTGTGGTATACGGTAAAACTGAAACTGTTCTGCTTCATTTCCACTGAAATATTCAAATTGCATCCTGATTTCCTTTCTCGCTGTTTAGTTCATTCAGCATTCTTTTTATTTGTTCTTTCCCAAGCATGTTAATCAACTCTGCTGTTTCTACTATCGTTTGGCTGTTTTCAGCACAGGATAGTAAAATTCCGGTCAACATTTTACTGGATATGGAAAATCCTGAAAATGCTTTATCGCTCAATAAGTTCTTAGGCAGATAATAACATGGCATTGCCCCGTATGTATTTTGTTGAGGATTCATTGTCCTCTGTATGTTCGTTTTCATAAAGACCTCCTGTTTATTTTTTTAGACAAAAAAAGCGTTCCTCGATTTTTTTCGAGAAACGCTTTTTAGCTTTTATTCAATTTTTAATCATTCAACCTGTCTGCTATTTTCTTTTATAAAATTTCTGTGAAATTCTGTTCCCTATCGGAATTACAATTACTTATCCGCCGAATCCTACGCCTTATAACGAGATTATTCTTGGTGCGGGGGAGTTTATTGTTATGGTTAATTGCTGATATTTAAAGATTCGGTGCGGCTTTGGCTGCACCGTATTTATTTTTAATTTGTATTGTAAATGAATAATAGCTATTAAATCAGTATCATATTTTTTATTTGTTCACACAAATCGGATAAACTATTATAAAGCAGTTTCTTTGTATTATAATAATCCATATTGAATGCTTTATTTGTCAATCCTTTCAAAACATCTGATTTATCAATATCAATTTCATCTAAAAACTGTCCTAATCCATAATGAGCTAAACAATTTCTGAATTCTCTGTTTTTCAAAGAATTGTTAATGTGAAAAGCAGTTCCGTTATGTTCATTTAACTCTTTTATAAAGTCGCATAGATAATAATATTGAAGATATGCAAATTTAAATTTTTGTGGTATTTCGTCAATAAAAAACTTATCAACAAATACAGTAGCATAATTTATGCTACATAAAATTGAAAATAATACAAATCCTAAATTTGTCTTAATTTTTAATGGGCATTTCTTGTAAAAATGATAATCCTTATATTCTAAAGTATTATTAATGTTGTCATAACGAATTGGCTGATAGTTTGTACTGCTAAAAAAAGCAACTATTTTACCAACTATAATGCTCATGCTTTTTATTGCAGAGCAAATGTTTGAATCACCTAATAATGGCATAGGATTATATGTAGCACAAAGAATTGTATTGCCGCAAAATTCACCGTTACATAAATCTACTCCAACATTATTATATCCAAATATTTTTTCAAAAGGGCTTCGGATTTGGTAAAAATATTTATCACTTTCAGTAAGCTTTTCAATTAAAAGTGTAGAATAATCATCGTATGATTTTTTAAACAATTTATGTGCTTGTCTCAATTCAATATAATATTTTTGTTCAGCTTCATTAAAAACAGGTGCATTTAGTTTTAGCTTTTTACACCATTGTTCAGCACCATTAGCAAACAAACCTATGTATGGCTGAGACATTAACAAAAAATTATTATTTACATTATTTGAATTATTCATAATATCTGCAATTATATATATGAAACGTGCATCAGATTGAATCAATTCGAAAGCTGTAGTTTGTATGCTGTTTAATTTCATAATTATTACACCATTCATTATATACAATATTTAAATAAGTATCCCATTAAAATGGTCAATTTCATGTTGAATAATCTGAGCGTTAAAGCCGGTAAAAGTCTGCTTTTTCCTTTTGAATTTACAGTCGAGGTATTCTACGGTAATAGAAAAGTATCGTACAGCCTTTCTTACCCCATTAAGTGAAAGACAGCTTTCCTCAGCTTCAAATGACCGCTTTGACTTATCAGTTATTTTCGGATTAATCATAACGATATATTCATTATCAATAATTGCAGCAAGTATTGTTTTGCTTACTCCAATCATGTTTGCAGCCATTCCTACACAACGACATGAGTTGGCTTTTAACGTATCAAGCAAATCATTAATGGTTTGTATATCTTCTTTTGAAGCAGGTTCAGATTTTCGGCTGAGAAAAATGGGGTCAGTTACAATTTCTTTTATCATAAACTTGTCCTTTCATAAAATTAAATTCAATGTTATAGGTTTCGGAATCAATATATTCAAATTTACAATCTGCAATATCATAAGGCAAAAACTTAAATAGCAGGGAAGGGGAAGCAATAAGTTCTTCTTTCTGATTATGACTAAGGTGTTTGAGTTTATACTCCATTTTCCTTGCATCTGAATCAGAATCGGTAAACCATACTGCTTCAATATATTTTAAAGGATGACTTCTGGTATATTTTGCACCGCCTTTGATTAATCCAAGATGCTGACGTATTCTTTTTTCCAAATCTACAGCAATACCAGTGTATAATGAATCATATTCACATCTCAGTATATAAATATACATAACTTTTGCCTCGCATAAACATTCTTACAGTTTTGGGGTCAAACTGGGGTCAAAGTAGTCAAAGCAGGCTCTTCACGAACCCATGAAGTGCCTGTAAAATATCATAAATTAAAGCTGATTT
>CAMCMW010000285.1 GCA_945876155.1 uncultured Ruminococcus sp.
ATTACTCTTGATTTTTTGTCACAAATACAATATACTATTTAAGTATGAGAATCAAGGATTAAGGAGAATTACTTATGAGAGTGAAAGTTGTAAAATTCGGCGGCAGCAGTCTTGCGGACGCAAAGCAGATAACAAAAGCCGCTAACATAATCAAAAGCGACGACACGCGCAGATTTGTTGTACCGTCTGCTCCGGGCAAGCGTTTTTCGGACGATATAAAGGTAACAGATATGCTCTATAACTGCAACAAGCTTGCAATGGAAAACAAGAGCATCAACAACGCATTCCAGGCAATTGCCGACCGTTACAACGGTATTATAGAGGAACTGGGAATAGAACTTTCCCTTGACAGTGAATTTGATACAATCAAGAAAAACATAACTGCAAAGGCAGGCAGTGAATATGCCGCAAGCCGTGGAGAATACTTAAACGGTATCATTATCGCAAAGCTTTTAGGCTACGAATTTATTGACGCCGCTGAGGTAATCGTTTTTGACGAGGACGGTACTTTCAACAATGACAAGACCCAGCCAAAGCTCAGGGCAAGACTCAAAGGCGTTGAATCCGCAGTAATTCCGGGCTTTTACGGTGCTGACGAAAAGGGCGTTGTAAGGACATTTTCAAGAGGCGGTTCTGACGTTACCGGTTCAATCATTGCAAGTGCAGTAAAAGCAGAGGTTTACGAAAACTGGACTGACGTTTCCGGATTCCTTGTTTCCGACCCGAGAATAGTTGACAGACCGAAGGCTATCAGCGTTATCACATACAAGGAACTCAGAGAGCTTTCATATATGGGTGCGACTGTACTCCACGAGGACGCTATCTTCCCTGTAAGAACAGCCGGAATACCTATTAATATAAAGAACACAAACCGTCCGGAAGACAGCGGCACAATGATTGTTTCCGAAGTGCCGGAGGACGAAATCAACAAGTACACTATCACCGGTATTGCAGGAAAGAAGGGCTTTGCTGCTATCAATATCGAAAAGGCTATGATGAACAGCGAGCTTGGTTTCTGCGTTAAGGTACTGGAAGTACTGCAGGATTGCGGAATCTCAATTGAACATATGCCGTCTGGTATTGACACACTTTCCCTCATTTTCCCTTACAGTGATATCGAGGGCAAGGAGGACGAGGTTCTCTCCAAAATCAGAAAAGCAGTCGCTCCAGACCACATTGAGCTTGAAAAGGGTATTGCAATGCTTGCGGTTGTGGGACGCGGCATGAGAAGAACAAGAGGTACTGCCGCAAGAATCTTTGCATCAATGGCTCACGCAAGAATCAATGTAAAGATGATTGACCAGGGTTCAAGCGAGCTTAACGTTATTATCGGTATCGGCGAAGAGGACTTTGAAGAGGCTATCCGCAGAATTTATGATATGTTTATTAATTCAGTTGAATAATGGTTATATAATGGGTGACCACTGGTCGCCCGTTATTTTTATATATTGCATAAATCTGTAAAAAATATTTTTATTGACATATTTTGCATTATATAGTATAATTAATTTATAAAATAATTAAGAGGGTGGATTTACAATGAAAAACAGTAAAATTTTTGCGGCACTTGCAATTGCGGCGGTGTCTGCACTTTCCGCAGTGACTTTTTCAGTTAATGCAGAAGAAACTTCCGAAACTGAGGCTGTTACTGAAGCCGTAACCGAGGCTGCGGAGGAAACTACAGCAGCTGAAACCGAAGATGAAACTGCTCCTGTCAAGACTGTGATACAGGCAGAAATGTTCGTTAACGAAGAATGGAACGGCAGCGGTGACTATACCGCAACAATCGCTCTTTCAGAATTTGAACTTGATTTCGGTGAGTTTGTAAGCCTGCTTGACGGCAAAGATAATGTGATAGACAGTTCATACTACACTGTGGCACAGAACGGCAATGAGAGCATAACCTTTACGGTCAGCGAAAAATACCTCCAGTCACTTACGGAAGGCAACAAGTATTTCTATGTGGATTTTGAAAATGTGTATATGTCTCCGGGATTTGCAGTTAAGATTACCCCGGCTGAAACAGCTGTGAATACTGATACAGTTTCTGATTCAGCTGTTGTTCCGGAAACCGGTTCTCCTAAAACAGGTTCAGAGGGTGTGGGTTTGGCGTTCGGACTGCTGACTGTTTCCGGTGCTGCGGCATTTATCACAAGAAAGAAAAAATAAAAGATGATTTTATGGTCTGTATCAAATCCGGTGCAGACCTTTTTTCATGCTGAGATTCCCGTTATATCTTTTAATATATTACACGCCGCCAACACGCCTGTACACGCCCTGCTGCACGCCTTCAAATCCCTGTTCTACGCTGTTTACACACCTACACGCCTATTTTATAACTTCTTTATATAATAGTAATATTTTATATTTTAACTAAAAAAACAATATAATATATAGTAAATAATAAGCAGACCTGCAAAAACGGCGTGTAGGCGTGTAGCTGTATACAAAGCCCGATTCTGTGGGGTTTGTGAAGTCACTCTCCATTTTGATGCGGCGTGTGACCGGCGTGTTTGACGGATTGTTTTGATTTTACTTGACATTTTTTGAATATATGTTATAATAATATTGTGGATAATTACATACAATAGTAAGAGGAGGTTATATTATGGCAACTAACACATTTGAGCGTAAAATCTGTATTCAAAGTCCTAACGCAGTCAGAAGACTTTCTCACGCTATGAATCCTAAAAACAATAAAGCAAATTCTGTTTCTCTTTATACAAACGAGGAACGTATCAGGAGTGAGGAATTATTAAAACAATTATTATTTCCCTCAAAACGCTCATAGATTTAATTGGTGAGAGCGACGAACTGAATCGTTGGCTCTCTTCTTTTATATGTGAGAAAGATAATGATATAGAGGTTTTTTTACATACAAAAGCCATAAAATATGAAGGATTATCTAAGTCAAGAACATATTTTGTTGTTGATGAAGAACAGCTCATAAACCTCATCAGCAAAAAAGAAGAATGCGGATTTGGTGATTTATCTGAGTTAACCATGTATGGCTATTTTTCACTTGCATTAAAAATACTGTCTGTTCCGGAACAATTCGCAAATAATCAGCGAAAAAACATTGATGGATTAAGCGCAAAAATTCATGGTGAAAGAATAAGTGACTTTCCTTGTTACTTAATCGGACAATTATCCCGCAATTCATCTGTTCCGAAATCTGCTGTCAGCGGCGAAGAAATCATTAATCATGCTTTTTCAGTTATCAAATCAGCAATGCTCAATGTTGGTGGACGTGCTGTTATGATAGAATGCCGCAATGATAAAAAACTTATTGAGTTTTATATAAAAAATGGTTTTAGTCTGATTGATAATATTCCTGACGGCGAAACTGTGATGATTCAAATGATACGAATAATAACTGTTTAAAAACAATTCCGTTGCCCTGTATTGGAGTAACGGTTATTTTTTTAATGTGGTGTGGCGCTATTGACTAAAATCCCCTTATTTGATATAATGATATAAATATAAGTATGTCTTAAAGGCAATAAACT